>DASTYM010000237.1:0-17527 GCA_035764995.1 Cyclobacteriaceae bacterium
ATAATCCATACCCAATATCAATATTCTGAAGGTGCCAATTTTTTTTGGCACCTTCTTTTTTTCTATAGTTGGACCCTACTCAATCCCTGCATCAGTGTCTATTTATGTTTGGCTTATTCCAATTAGGAAGTTGTATGCTGATAAACTCATGGTCCCCAATTGGTTTTTGATTTTAATTAAATTAATTAAAGTTCACGCGAGACAGGCGGGCAGGTTGTGGGTTAATCTGCCGCACACTAAACCTAGCCTTCTCATCTTTCTTCAACTTCTTTTAAAAAAGAATGCTGCCCGTAAAACAGCATTCTTTTTTTAAGCTGCTAAATTGCTAATCGCACCAGGAAACATTTACTGTTCTCTCGAGGGTATTTGAGGGAATGTAGTAGTCATACAAAAACATGGAATAGAAATCATGATCGCCACATACGAACTCAATAGCTGGTGTTCCATCATAGATTGTAAGATAGGTATTGACATACTCGTCCTGTGAATAGCTTGCATGGTAAATCGTTGGGTCATTTAATATTTTATAATCAACAGCAATAGTATTTTCAAGAGAATGGTAACCAGTATTGATCAAGTCCATCCAGGATTTCCGGGTCTCCATATGATTCTCAAATCTGGAGAAGCCTATATAACCGATAATTGGGTAATAGCAATTGCATTCCATTGCTTCACTGGTCCTGGCCTGTCCACATCCTTCCGGTTCACAAATAGGAGTTGTGCCATAAAGCGGATAAGAAGAAATACTGATATGGACTTCGTAGTTCATATAATATTTATTCGTTGTTTCTGCTGACGGGTCAGGCCAATGATTCGACTGATTCCAGTAATCGTACCAAATACGTCCCGTTTCTGACTGCAACTCCTTCTGTCCTTTCTTTACAAACTCATGGTTTGTGGGATTCACAACTATGTTCAATTTCTCGTTTGTTTCATTAACGTTTACAAGGTTGGTTATTTTGCCAGGGTCACCACCAACAATGATCTTTGTATTGTCTTTATTATACTGAAACAAATGGCCTGCAACTTTGACGAGGCCATCTTTGTTTACCAAAGCTGTCATATCATAGTTTGATAGCTTCGGTCGCCAGATCAGTCCCTCGCTGTCAAAATCAAGTAGATATGCATGTACTTTTACAAAATCGGGCTGAACAATTATTGGTTTCACTTTGAGACGCGGATCACCTGAAGAAAAAGACTTGTATTGTGATAATAAGTTGCTCAGGTATTTTTCCTGCTCTTCAAGCGCTGTTTCATAAATCATGCGAGTGGAATTGAATCCAAGCTTTGTGCTCCATTCCCTGACCGATTGCGGATCAGAGTTGATTAGAGATGCGTAGGTTTTTTTGAATGACTCAGGTGTGGGAAACACAAGGTATTCTCCATTGAATTCAATGTCGGCCTCAGGCTCAAACATCTTTGAGGCGACCTTGACAAGGGTTGGCTGAACTTTCTCAACCTCCTGACAACTTACCCCAAAAGAAAGCAAGACTGCAATAAAAATTAATTTTCTCATAAGATGGTTTGGTTTTAATGAATGAATACTAGCTAAAACAAAAAGCCCACCTCGTTCTTTCTAAAAGGGAAAGAACAGAGAATGGGCTCCTCAATAAAGTTACTTATAGCTTTTGAAGCGAAAAAGAGATATTAACTAAAAGTAATCGTTAACCCCCATTGGAGCCGGTAATACTGACCTTTAGTAAGAAACACCCATGACTTCGATAACAGCAAGAAAGCTTATTTGTACAAATTTCTAACAGGCCCTCGAGTTGGTGAATGCTGTACGGAAAAGATCTGATGCGAGTGTTACGTTAGCGCCAGCAGACAATGCTGCACTCTTAACTGCTATCATGACAGAAAGAAATATTGAACTGTTAGGCGAAGGTTTCCGCTCAAATGATTTCATGAGACAGCTACAGACAATCCCGGGTAAAGGCACGGTTGGCTCAGTACCGGCTTCAGCTTCTATTTATATTTGGCCTATTCCTATTCAGGAGTTGAATGCAAATAAGCTCATGCAACCGAATAATTAAGGTTAATAATTTTGACTTAAGGAAGGAAGCCGTCTCACAAAGAGACGGCTTTTTTCATGCTAATTAATGTAAGTCTAATTGTTCGTTACAGGCGGCATTAGAAATTAACCCAAACAGCATTTTGTACCCCATTATTCGGTATTATACAATAAAATCAATAGCCAATTTTACGTTAGTGGTCTTCCGAAGGTTAAAATTTTGTTATAAGTTTGATTACGTGTTTTTATACAATTAACCTAAAAATTAAGCTCTATGAGGAAAATTCTACTATTAACAGTAGTAATGCTGTCCGGTTATAGTTACGGATTAGCACAAGATCGCACGGTCTCGGGTAGGGTAACATCTACCGAGGATGGCACTCCTTTACCAGGGGTAAACGTTGTTCTGAAGGGAACAACAAATGGTACCGCTACGGATGCAGATGGCCGGTACTCACTTACTTATCAAGGTCAAGGTGAGACATTAATTTTTTCATTTATTGGCCTCCAAACCCAGGAAGTTTTAATTGGTGATCGTTCAGTTATCGATGTTACACTTGCATTGGATGTAACCCAACTGACCGAAGTTGTTGTAACTGAAACAGGTTACACGAGAGATAAAAGGTATACTGGTGCAGCAACAACCATCTCGGGTAACGTGCTTGCTCGTACGCCCGTAGCTTCATTGGATCAATCACTACAAGGACGCGTAGCGGGTGTACTTGTGAATTCTGGTAGCGGACAGCCCGGTTCAAATGCTACCGTGAGAATTCGCGGTGTATCGTCTATTACAGGTGCAGGCGTTCAACCGCTTTATGTTGTTGACGGTGTGCCAGTATTGGGTGGATTGTCAGGAATTAATAGCAATGATATCTTGTCGCAAACAATTCTAAAAGATGCACAAGCTGCCGCACTATATGGTGCTCGCGGTGCTAACGGTGTAATTGTTATTACAACCAGAAAAGGAAAATCAGGTGTGAATAGCATCGACTTCAGAACTCAGTACGGCATTTCTGTGGAGCCGAAGTTCATGAACATCGATATGATGAATACTGAGCAGGCATTGGCATATGAAGAAACCGTAGGTTCGATGCTTGGTGCCACAAGTATCAGTGGTCCAGGTTGGCAGTTATCTCCTAATCACCCTAGTTATTCACCAGCAAATGCGGCTACACGCGATGCACAGTTAGCTGACTTCAGAGATAATACAAGAGATTATTCTGACGACTTATTACGGAAGGGCCGCACCATTTCAAACGAACTTGTTGCCAGAGGCGGAACAGAAACCAGCCAGTATTATGTGTCGTTCAATGCCTTTAACCAGGAAGGATTTGCCGCAGGTTCAGATTTTAATCGCTATACAGGGCGGGTGAACGTTGACCAGCGTTTGGCAGATAAATTTATGATGAATGTTTCGTCAACAGTTGTGAACACAGTCACGAATTACAATGCCAATGAAGGTTTAAACAGCACCCTCAACCCGTTCCAGGCAATTTGGCGAGCAAAACCTTATGAGCAGGTTTACAAGGGGGATGGCACATTGGATTTTGGAGCCAGCTCAGCATTGGCCCCAAAAGTTATAGCCAACAACATCGAACGTCAGCAGGCCACAACCTACAGAGAAAAGGGCATTAGAGTTTTTGGTGCATTGGGTTTGAGCTATGAAATTATTAGCGGATTGAGCGTTAAGAACAATTTTGGAGTTGACATGTACACCAACGAATTGATGTACTCTGTAGATCCGAACACATACTCTGGGTCGTTGCAAACTCATAACTCTGGGATTCACCAGGAATCAATGTTTAGCAGTTCACAGATTGTGAACACAACAAGCTTGAGTTATAATAAAATTTTTAACGACAAGCATGAAATAGACGGTGGCGTTTATTTTGAGGCACTCAAAGTTAACAACAATGGTTTCGCATATACATTATATAACCTTGATAAGCGTTTGGAGGAAACAGGTCAAGGTGCTAGTGAACTTCCTATTTCTAGTTTGGGGGCAGGTGCAACAACCTATCCTCAAAATTCAACAGGAGCAAAATCTCAGTATGGTATCGTGTCTTATTTCGCCACGGCTAAATACAATTACGATAATAAATACACCGCAAACGTGAACGTGCGTCAGGATGGAACCTCTCGTATCTTAAATGAAGACAACAAAGAAATATTTACATGGTCTGCAGGTTTAATGTGGAATGCCATCAATGAAGGATTCATGTCCTCACAAGATATCGTTTCAGATTTAAAATTGAGACTAACCTATGGTGAAGTGCCTAACATCGGTAGTATTGCGACATCTAATTATGCAGTAGGGAGATACAACGTGCCTAATTATTTGGGCCCTCAATTACCTTCTTATTCATTCCCTACCTCGTCTAATGGTCTACCAAGATTCCCAGGTTCATCAATTTCGCCTCTATCACCTACATCGCCAGGTAATCCTAATTTGAAAATCGAAACAGTTAAAAAATTCAATGTAGGATTTGATGTGTCGCTTTGGAACAGACTATCTGTAATTATGGACGTCTATCAAAACGTAACTGTTGACCTGTTTGTAAGCCAAAGATTGAGCGCGACTACTGGTTTTGGTGCAACAAACCTCAATATCAATGCCGGACAGATGACAAACAAAGGTGTTGAGTTGACCTTAAACGGTGACGTTTATAAGAAAGGCGATTTCCTGGTACAGGCGAACTGGAACCATGCCATCAATACGAATAACATCGATGACTTAGGTCAAGTAGATGAGTATGTTTCTGGTACTTTCATCATCAAAGAAGGCATGCCATATGGTTCGCACTACACTTATGATTATGTGAAGGCTGACCCTGCAACCGGATATCCTACTTACAGACAAAATAATGGAGAACTTATCGTAACAAATACAGTTGCCGGTGTTGACCAGAAAGCAACGTTTGGTACATTCTTGCCAAAACATACTGGTGGTTTTTCAGTGAATGCAAGTTGGAAAGGCATCAGCCTGTCAACATTATTCAGCTATCAGTTTGACGTAACACGTTACAATAACACCTATAACTGGATAACAGCAGGCTACCCTGGCTATATCAATGCGGTGAATCAATCAACTGAACTGTTAACAAATCAGTGGATGCAACCTGGTGATGAGAAATACTTCTCAGGTCCAAATGCTACCCGACAATTTACTTCTCAGGATGTGATGGACGCTAAATTCATGAGATGGAGAGAGTTAACGCTTGCTTACACGTTGCCAAAAATCAAAGGATTTAAAGAGATCCGCGTATATGCAAGAGGTCAAAACCTGAAGATTTGGAGCCCTTGGAAAGGATTGGATCCAGAGGATAATAACAACATCAGCTTGCATGAGTATCCAAACCCTAAGATGTTTGTGTTTGGTTTAGATTTGTCATTTTAACATTTAAATTCTTGAAACCGATGAAAAAGATATATTCATGCTTATTGCTTGCATTATTTATGATGTGGAGCACCTCGTGCAGCGATTATCTGGAATTTGAAGAAACCGATTTAATTGCTGGCGACATCGCATTACAAACGGTTGCCAATGTTGAAACCGCTTTGATGGGTGGTTATGCTAACGTTGATAACTTCATGGGAATTTTGTTAAACTCAGTGTTCGCTGATGAGGTTAAAACTGCAGGTGAATTTTACAATGCCTCAACCACGCACGAATGGAAATATGGTCCAGCGGATGTAGGGTTGCGGGATTCTTACACTGCGATTGATCCTCAATACCGGGTTGTTGATAGAGCAAACCGGGTTCTTTCTCGAGTTGATATCGCAGACTCAACTCGCGTGGGCGACAATGTGCTACGGAAACGACTGAAGGCCGAAGCGCTTTTCTTAAGAGCATTTGCGCACTTTGAACTTTTCCGTTTTTACGGTGCTAAGTATGATCCTGCCACATTGGCGATGCCATATATGGATTTTGTAAATGTAAAACAGGAGCCTCAGGCAAGAATACCTGCGGCAGAATATTTTGCCAAAATGAATCAGGACATCTCGGATGCCAAAGCAAATTTGCCAAATAACCTAACGGACATTAATAGAGCGAATGTCGCAACTGCAAACGGTTTACAAGCCCGAATTGCGTTGTATTCGGAGCAATGGGCAGATGCTGAAGCCTATGCGACTAATTACATTAACACACCGGGCCTTGCGTTGGCCACTATTGCTTCCTTCCCAGGAATCTGGAATGACGCCAATACCAACGAGCAGTCATACAGAATGGTTAGAACAAGTGCACAGACAAGGTTAGGTACTCTTTTCAGAGCCTCATCTGGCAGTGCGTCAGCACCTGGAACCATTACATGGACTGTAAGTAACAAGCTTTATGATTCTTATGCAACTGCAGATGTTCGTAGAGGTGCTTACTTCATAACCGACCCTACTTTGGTTTCGCTTAACAGACCCAATGCAGACAGACCAGGTCTGATTATCAACAAGTATAATCCATATCCAACAGGAGGGTTTGGTCAGACTAGCGAGAACCTGGTAAACGGAAAAATGATGCGTACAGCTGAAATGTATTTAATCAGAGCGGAAGCGCGTGCTGAACAGGACAACTTGGCTGGAGCTGAGAGTGATCTCAATACATTAAGAACAAACAGGATTACAGGTTACACTCCAATAACCCTGTCAACCAAACAACAAGCAATTGATGAAATCTTGCTTGAGCGTTCTAAGGAATTAGCGTTTGAAGGTCATCGTTTTTGGGACTTGAAACGCAAAGGACTTCCAGTTGCCCGTATTGCAGCAGACGCTCCTTCAGCAGACGGAACAACATTACCGGCAAATGATTTCAGGTTTGCTTTGCCTATCCCTGATCCGGAAATGAAAGCAAATAAGTTAATACAGCAGAACCCTGGGTATTAATTTTTAATTTGAGTTATTGAAGAAGAGGTTGCCTTAATCGGCAACCTCTTTTTTTGCTGTACAACTGATGGGTATTGTTAACTTTGCAGTGAGTTACTAGTTACCTATGCTCTATATCTCCCGTAAGGAACACTTTAATGCTGCCCATAAGCTTTACAATCCTGCATGGACAAAGGAAAAGAACGTGGAAGTGTTCGGCCCCTGCGCAAATGAAAACTGGCATGGCCACAATTTTGACCTGATTGTTACGGTGAAGGGAATTCCGTCACCCGAATCTGGTTTCGTGGTGGATATGAAAAAATTAAGTACGCTCATTCGCAGAGACGTGATTGATAAACTTGATCATAAGAATATCAACATGGACGTGGATTTTATGAAAGATAAAATGGCAAGCTGCGAAAACCTGGTGGTTGAAATTTGGAAGATCATCGAACGCGGATTGCCAGCCATAACCTCAAGAGGCAAATTGCACTGCATCCGCCTGTATGAAACACCAAGAAACTTTGTGGAATATTTTGGCGAGAATTGAAGAACTCCCATCTTCGGTTACATGAAAATCTACCTCATAGCAGGCGAACGTTCTGGCGACCTTCACGGAGGTAATCTTATTAAAGCACTCAAAAATCACCTACCGGAAGCCCAATTCCGTGGCTTTGGAGGCGATTACATGAAAGAATCGGGGATGGAAATAATAGTCCATTACCATGAACTGGCTTTCATGGGCTTTGCTGAAGTGCTGGCAAACCTTCGAACAATTTCAAAAAAATTAACCCAGTGCCAGCAAGATATTCTCCAGTATAAACCCGATGTTATTGTACTGATCGATTATGCCGGCTTCAATATGCGCGTGGCAAAGTTTGCCCGCAAAAATGGAATAAAAGTTTTTTGGTACATCTCTCCAAAAGTGTGGGCATGGAACCAAAACCGGGCATTAAAACTGAAGTCCAATGTCGATAGGATGTTTGTAATCCTGCCATTCGAAAAGGATTTCTTTAAAAAGTATGATTGGGATGTTGACTATGTGGGCAACCCTGTTTTAGATGCCGTGAAAGCTCACCAGCCAGATGGAAAATTTTTGGCCAGGAATTATTTAAAATCCGAAGGTCAGCTCGTTGCACTCTTGCCCGGTAGCCGCAAGCAGGAACTTCAACGCATGATTCCTCTGATGGCAAGTGTTGCTGCAAAGCTTCCACGTGTTCAGTTTGGGGTAGCCACCGTCAGCAACCTGAATGAAGAATTATACGCACCGATGAAAGGTTTAGCAAACGTCCGACTCATTAACAATGCCACGTATGATTTGTTAACGTATTCTCACGCTGCCATTGTTACTTCCGGAACTGCTACACTAGAGACAGCACTTTTCAGAGTTCCCCAAGTTGTAGTTTATAAAACGAGCGGGTTCAGTTACAGGATAGCAAAAATGGCAATCCGGGTTCCGTACATTTCATTGGTGAACTTGATTGCGGGAAGGGAAGTAGTGGAAGAGTTGATTCAGGATGATGCTTCAGAGGAAAAAACACTCGGAGAGATAAAAAAAATTCTCGAAGACTCAAACTACAAGGACTCAATCCTCAACGGCTACGATGAAATAATCAAAATCCTCGACACCGGATCCGCATCAGAAAATGCCGCAACCCTGATGACAAAGTATCTGAAGTAACAGACTACTGTACCGATTACTGATTACCGATTACTAATTTAAGCTACCTTCAGCTTACTATACTGTGATCGACTGAATTTCTCTTCCGCGTAAGCGCGAGTAATGACAAGCTTCTCAACTCCTTTTTCAGAAGGAAGGTCGAACATTGCATCGTTGATAATAGCTTCGCAAATGCTGCGCAAACCACGAGCACCAAGTTTAAACTCGGCAGCTTTCTCTACGATGAAATCAAGCGCACCTTCTTTAAACTCAAGGTTAATGCCTTCGATCTCGAAAAGTTTCTTGTATTGCTTTGCGAGCGCATTCTTAGGCTCAGTAAGAATCTTTTTCAATGCTTCCTTGTCGAGCGGATTAAGGAAAGAAACCACCGGCAAGCGTCCAATCAATTCAGGAATCAAACCAAAACTTTTTAAGTCTTGTGCTGAAACAAACTGAATCAAATTTTCTTTATCAATATCAGATGGATGTAACCCGGCAGCAGAAGCAAAGCCTAATGGCCTTGTATTCAAGCGATTACCGATGAATCTGGCAAGACCTTCAAAGGCGCCACCGCAAATGAAAAGAATGTTTTCCGTGTTAACGGTGATCATCTTTTGATCAGGGTGCTTGCGTCCACCTTGAGGGGGTACGTTTACTGCAGTTCCTTCCAGTAATTTTAATAATGCCTGCTGAACGCCCTCACCACTCACATCACGAGTAATAGAAGGGTTATCAGATTTGCGTGCAATCTTATCAATCTCATCAATGTAAACGATACCTCGTTCTGCAGCTTCTACATTATAATCAGCAGCCTGCAACAAACGGGTTAGAATACTTTCAACATCTTCACCAACATATCCGGCTTCTGTCAACACAGTTGCATCCGCAATACAAAAAGGAACTTGTAACATTTTGGCAAGTGTACGAGCCAGGTACGTTTTTCCAGTACCGGTTTCGCCTACCATGATAATATTCGACTTCTCAATCGTTATGTCATTATCAATCTTGCGCTGCATCAAGCGCTTGTAGTGATTGTAAACCGCTACAGACATCACTTTCTTGGCTTCATCCTGACCAATCACATACTCATCAAGAAATTTTTTGATTTCACGTGGCTTAATCAGTTTGAAATTAGGTGTGAATCCAGCTTCCGCCTTGCTTTTTTTCTCTTCTTGTAAAATCTGACTCGCCTGGGTAACACACTTGTCGCAAATGTGCGCGTGTATTCCTGAGATCATCAAATCCACATCCTTCTTGTTTCTACCGCAAAATGAACAGGTTACTTCAGCCATTGTCTTATTTATTTTGGGAATCAGCTAAAATGCAATTAGCCAATGTCGATACAAAAATACCTAATTTATTCCGTAACTCATTGGCTATTTGATACCTGCGTGAAGGCCGGCAGGGAACGGCTCTGCAAACGTTATTTCTTGCGTTCCAGCACTTCATCAATCAATCCGTAGTCCTTAGCCTCTGCGGCACGCATCCAATAGTCGCGGTCAGAGTCTTTTTCAATCTTTTCGTACTTCTGTCCGCTATGTCTTGAAATGATATTGTACAAATCTTTCTTCACCTCGAGCGTTTGCTTCAACGAAATCTCCATATCAGAAGCCTGTCCCTGCATTCCACTCATCGGCTGGTGAATCATAACGCGGGCATGTGGTAAAGCTGAACGTTTTTTCGCTGCTCCTGCTGTTAAAAGCACGGCACCCATAGAAGCCGCTAAACTCGTACAAATGGTTGCTACATCCGGATTAACATATTGCATGGTATCGTAAATGCCAAGGCCGGCATAAACCGAACCACCCGGGCTGTTTACATACATGATAATATCTTTTTTAGGATCAGCAGATTCCAGGAAAAGTAATTGTGCTGTGATAAGGTTGGCGATCTGGTCGTCAATACCCATACCAAGGAAAATAATACGATCGGAGATAAGGCGCGTGAATACGTCAATGGCACGGAAGTTACCCGGACGTTCCTCAATCACGTATTGAGTCATATTTTGAATTTGCTGAGCGTAGTCATCAATCATGTTTCCGCTCATGCCCATGTGGTGTACTGCGTACTTTCTGAATTCGTTGTTTTTATTCATATAAAAAGGTGCTTTTTACGTTACGAGTTTAATGATTAGACACAGAATCTCTATACAAGGTTAGTAAATTCTGGAAATAACCCAGATATAACCGATTTTAAATAAAAATGGTTTTACCCAGTGGATAAAACCATAGTCGCCCTCAGGCAGCTTTTATTGTAAATGCTTAGTGCTTATGCTCTTGCACGATTTTTTTAAATTCCTCAACACTTACCGGTTTGTCCACAACGGTAATGTTTTCACGGATGTGCTTCATGATCTTATCGTTGCGCAACTGATTGTACAAGCGCATAAAGTTCTGACCATTTTCATGAGATAGATAGTTCTCCGTAATAGCATCCAGCTTGTCCTGTAATTGAGATGCGAAAGCAGCACCTCCAAATTGTGATAAAATCACTTCTCTGGCACGTGTCTTTACTTCCTCAGCATCTACGTTGATCTTGGTGTCTTCAGCGATCTTACTCTTGATTAAATCCCATTTCAGGTTGCGGGTATAAGCATCAAATTCTTTCGCCAACACATCGTCTGTTACTTTTCCTTCGCTGGTTGCTTTCAACCAGTTCTTCAAAAAGTTTTCAGGAAGGTTAATTTTTGTATTGCTGATAAAGTGATCTTCAATATGGTGCTCCAGGAAGAAGTCAGACTCACGCTTGTAGTTCTGTCCGATCGTTTCTTTAACCTTCGCTGTAAATTCTTCTTCACTTTTCACAGCATCTTTTCCAAACACGCGGTCGAAAAGCTCCTGACCAATTTGTGCAGGTTCTACACGGCTGATGTTATCAACGGTGAAAGTATACTTGCCGCTGGTTGACTTCGCTACTTCTTCAGATATATCTAAAAGTTGTGCGACCGAAGCTGGTTCATCATAAATCTTCTGAATATCGAAAGTAATAACATCGCCTTTCTTTACTCCGGCAAATATCGATTGCTCCTTCTTTACAATCTTGGAAGAATCAATAATAGCTGACTCATTTTTGAATCCATCTTCTTCAACAGGAGCAAGGGCTCCGAACAGATTGTCACCGGCTTCGCTGGTTTCTGGATAATCAGCTTTACCAAAACGCTTCTTCAAGTCAGCGATCGTTTCATCGATTACTTTATTGTCAACTTCAATCGGGTATGACTTAACCTTTACCTTATTTGAAAGCTCATACTTAAAGTCTTCAGCAATTCCGATTTGATATTCAAACTCAAAATCTTTCTGTGTGTCCCAATCAATAACATCAGCCTTTTCGCGGTTCGGTAGGGGTTCGCCAATAATACGCAGGTTATTTTCCTTTATATAGTCTGATAACTTGTGCGATAAGAAATGGTTGATCTCTTCAACAAGGATCGACTTGCCAAACATTTTCTTGATTACCCCGGTCGGTACTTTGCCAGCCCTGAAGCCTTTAATGTTGGCTTTGCGGGCATAATCGCGGGTTTTTTCATCCACCTTGGATTGATAATCCGCCTCGGTTACCTTAATTTTAATAATACCGTCAGTGGTGTTTTTTTTGTCGAGTGTGATAGTCAAAGTTGTAAGATTTAATAATTTGATGTTAAACAAGAACCCCCAAATCCTGTATTTAAACTAGAATTTGAGGGCTTTTAAAATTGTGCGGATGAAGGGACTCGAACCCCCACGCCTTGCGGCACCAGATCCTAAGTCTGGCGCGGCTGCCAATTACGCCACATCCGCGTTTGGTCTCGGATTGGCTTGCCAACTGCACCAGAAGCCTGGTACGGCTGCCATCCCGATAACTATCGGGAACGCCACATCCGCGTATATTCTCGGTTTGACTTGTCAACTGCACCAGAAGTCTGGCGCGGTTGCCATCCCGATAGCTATCGGGAACGTCACATCCGCGAAAAAGGAGCGCAAATTTATTGATTTATCTGAATTCGGAATAAAGATTTTTCGTTTTAATCTTGTTACTAAGTATTCACATCAATCTGCGGATAAAGCATGGTTATAGACATTGAGCTGGAGAAAAAGGAAATCATTGCCAGGTACCGTAAGCTTCTGAGAAAGGCGAAACCAATTCTCAAGGATAAGGACGCGAAGTTGATTAAGAAAGCCTTTACAATCTCTCTCGAAGCGCATAAAGACATGCGCAGAAAATCAGGTGAGCCTTATATTTTCCATCCTCTGGCTGTCGCACAAATTTGCGTTGAAGAAATCGGTCTGGGGACCACATCAATTATTGCCGCTCTTCTGCACGATGTGGTAGAAGACACTGACATTGAGTTGGCCGACATCGAAAGAATGTTCGGAAAAAAAGTTGCCCGCATCATAGACGGGCTAACGAAAATTTCCGGAGTGTTTGAATACGGAACCTCTCAACAAGCAGAGAACTTCCGGAAGATGTTATTCACACTTTCGGAAGATGTGCGTGTGATTATCATCAAACTTGCCGATCGCCTTCACAACATGCGCACGCTCGAGAGCATGCCACGGAACAAGCAACTCAAAATTGCATCTGAAACCATTTACCTCTATGCACCACTGGCGCACAGACTTGGACTCAATACGGTAAAAAGTGAATTAGAAGATTTGTATCTCCGCTTTACGGATAAACCAGCCTACGATACGATCTCAAGAAATATTGATGAGACCCGCGCAAGCCGAAATAAGTTCATTAAGCAGTTCATTCAACCAATCAAAGAAGAACTCGATAAACTAAAAGTTAAGTACGAAATAAAAGGCAGACCGAAATCACTGTATTCGATCGCCAATAAAATGCGCAAGCAAAACATTCCGTTCGAAGAAGTTTACGACTTGTTTGCTATCCGCGTTATCCTCGATACACCGTTAGAAATAGAAAAGTCGGTCTGTTGGCAAGTGTATTCTATTGTAACGGACTTCTACACACCAAACCCCGATCGACTCCGTGATTGGATCAGCACGCCAAAAACAAATGGATATGAATCGCTTCATACAACCGTGATGGCGAAAAATGGCCAATGGGTTGAGGTACAGATCCGTACCCAACGAATGGACGACATTGCCGAAAAGGGTTACGCAGCACATTGGAAGTATAAAGAATCGTCAGCCACACACGAATCAAATCTCGAAAAGTGGCTTGCTCGGGTGCGTGATACCCTTGAGCAAAATGATCACTCTGCTTTAGACTTTGTAGACGACTTCAGAGGGAATCTCTTTAGCGAAGAGGTTTTCGTCTTTACCCCTAAGGGTGAATTAAAAACGCTTCCTTACGGTGCTACCGCATTGGATTTCGCATTCGATATCCACACGCAGGTTGGTTCAAAGTGTATCGGAGCGAAAGTCAACAATAAACTCGTTCCGATAAACTATGTATTAAAGAATGGTGATCAGATCGAGATTCTTACATCGGCTAAACAAAAGCCACATGAGGATTGGTTGAGGTTTGTCGTAACCTCAAAGGCGAAAGGTCGCATCAAAGACCAACTCAAAGAAGATAAAAAGAAATCGGCCGATGATGGCAAAGAGATCATTCTGCGAAAGCTGAAACAAATGAAGATTGAACCTACGCAAATGGTTTTTGAACAAATGCGTGAGTTCTTCAATCTGCCAACCCATTTCGAGATGTACTATCGCGTTGGTCGCAGCTTGATTAATTCGGCTGACATTAAGCGTTTCAAAGATTATAAGCCTTCATCACCACTTAAGACAAAGCCAAATCTTAGCGTGGCCGATGCAAAAGTGATTGAGCAAGAGATAACCAAAATTAAGGGTCGGTATGAAGATATTCTCCTGATTGGCGAAGATATGGACGTTGTGGATTACAAGCTGGCCAAATGTTGTACTCCGATTCCGGGAGATGATGTGTTTGGATTTGTTACTGTAAACGAGGGCATCAAAATACACCGCACCACTTGCCCTAACTCTACCGAACTTCTGGCTAACCATGGAAATCGCGTGGTAAAAGCCAAGTGGACTTCTCAACATGAAGTGGCATTCCTTACGGGATTAAAGATCAGAGGAACTGATCGCGTGGGACTAATCAATGATATTTCAAAGATTATTTCAGATGAGCTCAAAGTGAACATGAGTTCGATGTCGATCCACACAGATTCCGGCATTTTTGAAGGTGAAATTATGCTCTATGTAAATGACACCCGCCATTTGGAGCAGCTAATCCAAAAACTTGAGAAAGTAGAAGGCCTGGTGAAAGTAAGCAGGTTCGATTCGAAGGAAGGTTTTGGATGAGTTTCAGGGTGCCAGCCTTCAAATCCGTTAAAAAATCTTATTGTCCCAATCAAAAAATCCCGTTAATCCTAAAATCCAGCAAATCCTGATTTATCTTTGCCTTTTAACCACTGTATGGCTTTCAACCCTAAAGTTTACGAGGAAGTAAAAAAAATCTTTACGGCCTATTTAGAGAAAAAGGAGCTGCGTAAAACTCCCGAGCGATACGCTATACTCGAAGAAATCTATACACGTGATGGCCATTTTGATGTAGAACTTCTCTACATCAGCATGAAAAACAAAAACTATCGCGTAAGCCGGGCCACCGTCTATAATACACTTGATTTATTAGTTGAGTGCGACCTGGTAAGTAAACACCAGTTTGGTAAGAACCTGGCCCAATACGAAAAATCGTACGGATACAAGCAACACGATCACCTGATTTGTACAGATTGCCATAAGGTGGTTGAATTCTGTGATCCGCGAATCCAGAATATTCAAAAAACAGTAGAGGAGATTCTGCATTTTAATGTAATTCATCACTCATTGATTCTGTATGCCGCATGCTCCAAACCAAATTGTGAAAACAAAAAGCCTGTTGAGGCGCAACAGCTTAAAGCAGTGAAATAATATTAATTCCTCTCCCCATGAAGTATAGCTCAGAACTAAATAATGAAACAATTATCATCCGACTCGATGGCGATTTAATAGGAGAGAATGATGGAGCTGGAGTATTGACAATCGCCACCGATGCGATTCAAAAGAAAGTTTTGACCTGTGTGGTCGATATTTCGAAGTTGAGATACATTAACAGCAGTGGTATTGGTGTGTTGATTACCATCTTAACTAAATTCAGAAACAAAGGGGGAGAAGTTTACCTGTTGAACCCTTCAGAAAGCGTTCAAAAATTATTGGTAATCACCAAGTTGAATGCAATTTTTCAGATTGCTAAAACAGAAGAAGAAGCTTTATCGCTCGCAAAAAAGTAGAAATGACAAAAGTTGATGTGTTATTAGGTCTCCAGTGGGGAGATGAAGGAAAAGGTAAGATTGTCGATGTCTTAGCTCCTAAGTACGATGTGGTGGCCCGTTTTCAAGGAGGCCCAAATGCGGGCCATACGCTGGAGTTTGACGGTATCAAACACGTGCTGCATCAAATTCCTTCCGGGATATTCAGAGAGAAGACTCGTAACATCATCGGCAACGGAGTAGTACTCGACCCGATCATTTTCAAGAAAGAAATCGAGGGACTGAATAAGTTTAACCTGAATGTTAAGGCGAACCTGTTCATTTCTAAGAAAGCCACATTGATTGTTCCAACGCATCGATTGCTCGATCAGGCTTATGAAAAAGCAAAGGGTGAGAACAAAATTGGTTCAACCTTAAAGGGGATCGGTCCTTCTTACCAGGATAAAATTGGACGCCAGGGTTTGCGTGTAGGTGATATCTTATCGGATAAGTTTACAGAAAAATTCAAGAAGCTCACCGATATCCATTTCGAAATTTTAAAAAATCACCAGATCGAATACAACTGGTCTGAACTAGAAGCGCAGTTCTTAGATGCAGTTAACTTTCTTCGCCAATTTAATTTGGTTGAAAGCGAATACCTCATTAACAAGGAATTACAATCAGGCTCAACCATTTTGGCCGAAGGTGCTCAAGGTTCGTTACTGGATATCGACTTTGGTAGTTATCCGTTCGTAACCAGCTCAAACACGGTAACTGCAGGTGCTTGTACTGGATTAGGTGTGGCCCCTCGTCACATCGGTGAAGTGTATGGAATCTTTAAAGCCTATAGCACAAGAGTTGGAAGCGGTCCTTTTCCTACCGAATTATTAAATGAAGAGGGAGAGAAAATGCGTAAAGAAGGAAATGAATTTGGATCAACTACCGGCCGACCGAGAAGATGTGGGTGGATTGATATTCCTTCATTGAAATATTCTATCATGATCAACGGAGTAACGCAGTTGTTAATGATGAAAGCCGATGTGCTCAGTATTTTTTCAACAATAAAAATTTGTACGCATTATCAATTGAAAGATGGATCTGTAACAGAAACGTTGCCATATGAATTGATCAACGAAAAAATCACACCGATCTATAAAGAAGTAAAAGGTTGGAATATTCCGTTAAAAGGAATTAAGGAAGACAATCTTCCTGTAGAACTATTGGATTATGTGGCCTTTTTAGAGCAACATTTAGGCGTTCCAATCACAATAATTTCAACAGGTCCAGACCGAACGCAAACAATTCACCGCCAAACAGCCGTGGTTTAGGCTCGGTAATTCACTGATATTCAGGAGACTATTTTCTGTGGATAACTTTCTGAATTTTTTCTTGTGCAGACTTGCATAATGAATTCACGAAACATACCTTTGCACTCCCTTTTCGACCAAAGGGGCCCAATTAACGGGTTTTAAGCACTAGATAATCAGAAGGATTTTAGGTGTTCAATTGACAAGGCTGAAGTAAGGATGAAAGTCTAAAAATTCGGCAGGAGTCAAAACGTTCTTTGAATGAATGAATTGATAGCGGACCCCGGAGATTAGTCGCGAGACTGATCATTCCGGAAGACCCCGTAGGGTCGCAAGAGATTGCGGCCAATTATTACGGGGTTAATAAAAAAATGAATCGTAGCCAGGGCAGACAATTATTGGCGGAGGGCTTGATCGCGCATATGCGGGATAAGTGACCGAAGCGCCACTCGCAAGGGTGGAATTAGGAATTACAATGGAGAGTTTGATCCTGGCTCAGG
>DASTYM010000238.1:0-8921 GCA_035764995.1 Cyclobacteriaceae bacterium
ATATTGAATCCACCGTATGCATATAACCATGTAGGATTTTTACCATTAAGCTCGATTCCCTTTTTATGAACAATAAACATCGGGATTTTAGTACCGTCCTTGCTGGCATAGAATACTTGCTTGGTCTCGTAATCGTCAGGATTGAATTTTACGGCAGGACGCTCATACTCTGTTGATTTTCCAGAAGCAATATTGTAACTGAAAATGGTTGGCGGATAGGTGAACGAAGTGAATGTATAATACAAATCCTTATCATCGCTCCAACCTCCAAAGCCGTTCGCTGAACCAATTCCGGGAAGTTCAACCTCACGTTCCAATTTACCGTCACGGTCGTACTGCTTAATTTGAGTCTTCACATCTACTAAATAGCGGGCGAAGATTTTTCCGCCTCCTGTTGATGTATTCAATGAATTCTTAGTTTCTGGAATCAAATCCTTCCAGTTCTCGAATGACGGATTGGCCGCGTCAACCCAAACAACTTTTGAGTTTGGCGCTTTATAGTTCGTCTCAATGATGAGTTTTGAACCGTTATTATCGATTACGCTTTGATCGCTCTCAACGTCCGCCTTTATGGAAAGGATTTTCGCTTTCGGGTCAGACAAATCCTGTACATACAATTCGTTACCTGTTGTTCCTACAGACGCAGAGATGATCAGGTAGCGCTCATCATCAGTTAAATATCCTCCTACAAATCTCTTTTTCTCCTTATCACCAAAAATAATTTTATCCTGAGAAGGTGGAGTGCCTAATTTATGGTAGTACAAGATTTGATTTTCGTTTTTAGACGCGAGGTTGCTCTTCAAGCCTTCTGCAAAACGGTTGATATAATAACCTTCATTTCCTTTCCAGGAAATTCCACTTTGCTTCATGTTGCGAATGGTGTCTTCCACTAATAATTTGTCGGAAGTTCTGATAACAACAGCTTCGGCACGATCGGCTCCGCCTTTTGCTAATTGAAGGGCCAGCAGTGAACCATCTTTAGAAAATGACAAGCCACGCATGGTGGTGGTTCCATCTTTCGAAAATGTATTTGGGTCCAGGAAAACTTCAGGCTCACCTTGTAGCCCTTTCTTCCGATAAAGAACAGATTGATTTTGTAAGCCAGTGTTTTTATAAAAATAATAGTACTCGCCTCTTCTGAATGGAGCGCTTAGTTTTTCATAATCATTCAATTCAAGCAAACGCTTCTTAACCGCATCACGATAGGTGATGTTGTCCAAATATGAAAAGGTAACTTTATTTTGAGCAGTGACCCAGTCTGCAGTTTGCTGGGTTGTGTCATTCTCCAGCCAACGATAGGGGTCAGGTACCTGAGCACCAAAGTAAGTGTCAACAGTGTCGACTTTTTGTGTTTCGGGATAGTTTCCAGCTGTCTTTTTATTTTCTGTTTTTGTACAGGAACTGATTAAAAAGACAACCAGGAAGGACAGGGTTGTGAGCTTTCTCATAGGATAATGTTTTTAGTAACCTCAATATAATCGAAGTCACCAGTAAATCCACAGGGGATGTGACGAGTGGTATTCTTAAAATTGCCCTATTTTCCGGTCGCTACGAAATCAGATCAAATCCCGTGAATGGAATTAAAACAGCTGGAATTTTAATACCTGCGGGGGTCTGATTATTCTCTAAAATCGCTGCCACGATGCGAGGCAAGGCCAGCGCGCTACCGTTCAGGGTATGCAAAAGCTGTGTTTTACCCTCTTTGCTTTTATAACGAAGTTTCAACCGGTTTGCCTGGAATGCTTCAAAATTACTGACAGAGCTTACTTCAAGCCAACGCTGTTGTGCAGCTGAAAACACTTCCATATCATAGGTCATGGCAGCGTTCACTCCCATATCGCCTCCACATAATAGCAGTTTGCGGTAAGGCAATTCAAGTTTTTCCAGCAAGTCCTGAACATGCAAACTCATTTCCTCGAGCGTAGCATAAGAATCTTCAGGCTTCGTGATTTGTACAATTTCAACTTTATCAAATTGATGAAGTCGATTCAAACCTCTTACGTGTGCTCCCCAACTTCCTGCCTCCCTGCGAAAGCAAGGTGTGTATCCTGCATTTTTGATTGGAAGATTTTCCTCACTCACCATCACATCGCGGTATAAATTTGTAATGGGGACCTCAGCGGTTGGAATCATGTACAAACCATCTTCATTGATGAAATACATTTGTCCTTCCTTATCGGGGAGTTGGCCGGTTCCATAACCAGATGCTTCGTTAACTACGATGGGTGGTTGAATTTCTGTGTATCCTTTTTTCTCAGCTTCACTCAGGAAAAAATTAATAAGCGCACGCTGAAGCTTGGCACCTTTTCCTTTATACACCGGAAAACCAGCTCCTGAAATTTTTACACCCAGGTCAAAATCAATGATGTCATATTTTTTAATGAGTTCCCAATGCGGAAGCGCATCGGCTGCGAGCTTAGGTATCTCACCATGCTGATAAACATTGATATTTTCTTCAGGGGTTTTACCTGCAGGAACTTTTTCGTATGGAACATTCGGAATCTTGTATAAAAGTTCACGCAAGTTCACCTCACTTTCCTGCTGCGCTTGTTCCAATGATTTAATCCTCTCTTTATCCTCTGCAACGCTTGCACGGATAGCATCTGCTTCGGCCTTGTTGCCTGCTTTCATTAATTCTCCAACCCGCTTCGACTCTGCATTTGATTTAGCTTTTAAATTGTCTGCTTTCTGCTGGTAATCCTTCCGGCTATCGTCAAGCTTAATCACCTGATCCAAAAGTACTTCGATATCCTTCAATCCGCGTTTTTTAAGGCCGCTGATTACTTTTTCTTTCTGTTCACGAATGGTTGAAACTTGTAGCATGTCATAATTGTTAAACCTGTACCCCTCTTAATTATAGAGGGGCGGATATCCCGTAAAATTAGTTTTTTGACCGAACAGACCGGTTTCTGGCAGAACAATTTCTTAACAATTATTTGATAGTATTCAATTTTGGCCTATACTTGCATCATCATCGGCCGTCTACTGGCCTCTCGATATATAAATCCTTGCCTTACAGAAATATTTAAGTAACACGCGTTCCTGTTCTTTTTTGAATTTCATTCAATTGTAATTTCAATCACATCCACTCATAACAAATATCAATTTTAACTCTTAACACAATCACTTTTTAGTACTATGTACACTATTGACGATCTCAATGTCAAGCTGCTTTCAGAATTGAAAGACCTCGCTGAACAAATGGGCGTGAAAAACGCTAAAAAACTTTCCAAACAAGAACTTGTCTATAAGATTCTTGACGAGCAAGCCGTAAAAGGTGAAGCTCCAGGTGCCAAGAAAAATGCACCCACTAACAACGAAGGAAGAATAATGCGTCCCCGCAAGCGTGAGAATGTTGCTCCCAACACTTCTCCTGCAAAACCTGAAAAAGAATTATCATCAGACGAACTGCTGGATTCAATTAATGTTGAATTCGAATCTTCTGTTCCCCGCTTTGAAGAAAATGAACGTCCTGCTCCGGCTCCACGTCAGGAACCCGAACCCCGTCCCGATAGCCATCGGGACGAATTCCCGAGAGAACCTCGCGAAGACAGGCCTCAACAGCAGCAACAACAAGCCAGACCTAACATCAAAGATTTTGATGGTGCTATTGCTAACGAAGGCGTTCTCGAAATCATGCAGGATGGTTACGGTTTCCTTCGCTCATCCGATTATAACTACTTAGCCAGTCCGGACGATATTTACGTATCTCCTTCTCAGATAAAATTATTCGGATTAAAAACCGGAGATACCGTGAAAGGTTTGATCCGTCCCCCGAAAGAAGGCGAAAAATATTTTGCTTTATTGAAAGTAGAATCTGTTAACGGAAAGACCACAGAAGAAATCCGCGACCGCGTTGCGTTTGAATACTTAACTCCACTTTTCCCGGAAGAAAAATTAAAATTGAGCACAACGCCAGATAACATGTCAACGCGTATTCTCGATTTATTCTCTCCTATTGGTAAAGGACAGCGTGGTATGATCGTAGCACAACCTAAAACCGGTAAAACAGTGTTATTGAAAAACATTGCTAATGCAATTGCCGAAAACCACCCTGAAGTTTATCTGCTGGTTCTGCTGATTGACGAGCGTCCTGAAGAAGTTACCGATATGGCCCGCAGTGTAAAAGCTGAAGTAATAGCTTCTACATTCGATGAGCAAGCTGAACGTCACGTAAAAGTCGCCAGCATTGTGTTGGAAAAAGCAAAACGCATGGTTGAGTGTGGTCACGATGTGGTGATTCTGCTTGACTCGATCACACGTTTGGCTCGCGCTTATAACACTGTAGTTCCATCATCCGGTAAAATTCTTTCTGGTGGTGTGGATGCGAATGCGCTTCACAAGCCTAAGCGTTTCTTTGGCGCTGCACGTAATATTGAAAACGGTGGTTCTCTTACCATCATCGCTACAGCGTTGATTGAAACAGGTTCTAAAATGGACGAAGTTATCTTCGAAGAATTTAAAGGAACCGGTAACATGGAATTGCAGCTTGACCGCAAGCTTTCTAACAAGCGTGTATACCCTGCTATTGATGTTACAGCTTCGGGTACAAGACGTGAAGATCTACTGTTGAAAGAAGAAGAATTACAACGTGTATGGATCTTGCGCAAGTACATGAGCGACATGAACAGCAATGAGGCCATGGAATTGTTACTCAATAAAATGAAAGGAACGCGTAACAACGATGAATTTTTGTTGTCGATGAACGGATAACTATGATTTATGTGATGCGAGTGATTCCCATGATGCGCTCACCAGAGAAATCATGTCAATCAATTAATCACGGTCTGAGACAAAAACCGATTAGCCAACGCTGATCGGTTTTTTTATGAGTCCCTTGTGTAGCTGATTTCTTTGTGTCCAACGCCTTCGTTGGTGTTCTTCACCAACGAAAAGCGCGCATTCTTGTCGGTGAAGAACACCGACAAGGGCGGTGGCTGTTGTAGCTACGAGTAAGCTCACTGCTTCACGATTTTTGATCCATCGTAAAGGAAGTAGAATTCCTTCGACTTTTTTGAATCAGCATCAGTAGCAAGCACAATAAACTCGCGAACACCCGTTGCAATAAACTCATTCAAGTTTATCTCAAATGTCGCGTCTTTCACGGCATCAAACTCGCCTGTGTACTTTCTCAATAAAGCGTAATCAACCTTATCGAAAACCAATACCTGATACCGTTCTCCTTCACTAAAATTGAGCGATATGTTCACCCATTTCGATCCTTCGCTGGGGACTCTGTTCCTGCGGGGGTAGAATGAAAGACGCTGTTCATCCAATAGAATCGGAGATTCTGTTTCGTTTTGAATTCCAAAAATGCGATATGTATATTTGCCCGGCTGCGTTAGTGAATCGCGAAGCAGGTATTCTTTATCAAAATCACCGAGGGCATTTGCTCTGAGTGGCAATTCCCCAACTAATCTGGATTTAGGACCATCACCTCCAATTCTGTACACATTAAATTTTTTAATTCCATCTGCCATTGATTCGTCAACGGTCCATTGAATCGTTACTACGCTGTCTTTCAGCGAAGCCTTCATGTTCAACGTATCCAGGTTGCGCGTGACGCGAGGAAGTCCCGCAGGTATCGCTGAAAACTGAATGTTGAATTCGCAAAAATCGCCCAGAAAGCCATCAATGTTCACAAGGTATTGCGTTCCAGGTTTAAGTGAATCCAGTTCAATAAAAACATCATCCTGGTGGACTTTTGAAATACACTGACGGATTTTGTAGGTCTTAATTTCACATGGATTGCCTTCAAGAATAATTACCTGAATACCCTGTTGATCTCTGCATTGTTGGGACGAGACGTTTAAATAAAATTTTCCCGTACGATTGGGTGTGAAGTGAAACCATTGATCATTATGGTACACCAAACATTTATTGGTCAGTGCTTTATTAATACAACTCCACTCTACGGATGAGTTATAGGTATTGGATGGTGTAGGGACTGCGTTCAGTATAAGTTCCGTGCGGTCTTTAATGTCGTTATTTGAAACCTGGGCCTGGCAGAAAATACCATTTAGAATAAAGAAAACCGCAACAAACACCCTATTTAGCATTCCGTTTCTTTTCGTGGAAGGCACCTTTAAAATCCGGACTTTCTTTTCGCTTTTGATGATCGATCTCTCTCGCCATCTCCTGCTTCTCTTCAAAAGGTGTAGGGGCTATCTCAATCTCGGCAGGAAGTTTTTTAAGGGGTATTTGCTGGCGGATTAGCTTCTCAATTTTTTGAATGTGATACTCTTCAGCTTTTGTCGCAAACGTGATGGCTTTCCCGGTTTGCGAGGCTCGACCGGTTCTTCCAATGCGGTGTACGTAATCTTCGTACTGGGTTGGTACATCAAAGTTAATCACATGCGATACTTCTGTTACATCAATACCTCGCGCTGTCACATCGGTTGTTACCAGTACGCGCAGTTTGCCTTCCTTGAATTCATTAACAGAATTAATTCGGGTATTCTGTTCTTTGTTGGAGTGAACAACTTTTGCTGTTGCCAGTGCTTTACGCTCAATATATTTGAAAATATTATCCGCAGTAGCTTTTGTTCTGGCAAACACCATAACCCGGTTAAACTCTTCTTCATTCTTAAGCAGATGCTCAAGAAAATTAATTTTTGTTTTGATGTTGGGAACATGATACAATTCCTGCACAACCTGTTTGGCCGTGGTCGCCTGCGGGGTAATCTCAATCTTCACAGGAAACTCCAGAAACTCAGCTGAGAGTTCTTCAACTTTGGCAGGAAAGGTAGCCGAGAATAACAGATTCTGGCGTTTGCGCGGAAGTACACCAATAATTTTTCGAACCTGGAACATGAAGCCCATATCCATCATACGATCAGCTTCATCCAACACCAACGTTTTGATTTGCTTGACCGGAAGATCACCCTTCAAATAAATCTCCATGAACCTACCTGGCGTAGCAATCAAAATATCAACTCCCTTTTGAATTTGCTCCACCTGACCTTTTACACCCACACCTCCATAAATCGGTAAAATTCTTAAGTCGGTATATTTGGCGAGTTGTCTGGCGTGTTCAGTAATCTGAATAGTGAGTTCTTTTGTAGGAACCAGGATCAAAGCCCGCGGATCGTTTCCCTGTGCGTATTTAATTTTCATCAACAGGGGCAACACATAGGCCGCTGTTTTGCCTGTCCCCGTCTGGGCAATGCCGATCACTTCCTGACCACCCAACATGACTGGGATTCCTTTCTTTTGGATTTCAGTTGGAACAGTAAACCCGGCATCACGGATTGCATCAAATAGTTGACGGTTTAACTTGAATTGCTCAAATGTGTATTCTTCCTTCACTTCACTAACTTTGATGCGTATGAGTTCGATTCTTATTCTCAATGCAAATATAGTCAACGAAGGCAAGGTCTTTCAGAGCGATGTGTTGATCAAAGGCCAATACATTGAAAAGATTGGCAAAGATTTGCAATCCAGCCCGTCCGATACGGTCATTGATGCCAGGGGGAAGTACCTGTTGCCCGGAGTGATCGATGACCAGGTACATTTCAGGGAGCCTGGCCTTACTCATAAAGCAACCATCTATACTGAATCGCGTGCTGCTGTTGCCGGTGGTGTTACCAGTTTTATGGAGATGCCCAATACGGTTCCACCAACATTCACTCACAAACTCCTTGAGGAAAAATTTCAAATAGCTTCACAGCAATCGTTGGCAAACTATTCATTTTTCATTGGTGCCTCACACGACAACCTCGAAGAAGTTCTTAAAACGGATTCTAAAAAAGTCTGCGGGTTAAAAATCTTTATGGGTTCTTCTACCGGAAATCTTTTGGTCGATGATCCAATAATACTGGAAAAAATTTTTTCACGAGTTCCTTTTCTGATTGCATCGCACTGTGAAGATGAACCTACAATTCGAAAAAATACCGAAGAATATAGAAAGAAGTATGGTGAAGAAATGCCGGTTAAATATCATCCTGCCATACGAAGTGAAGAAGCGTGTTACAAGTCTTCATCTTTCGCAGTGAGCTTAGCCAAAAAGCATGGAACGCGGCTCCACATCCTCCACATTTCAACAGCCAGGGAAACAGCATTATTCGACAACAGCCTTCCGTTAAAAGACAAAAAAATTACTGCCGAGGCGTGCGTTCATCATCTTTGGTTCAATGATTCCGATTATGACAAACTTGGAATGAGGATCAAGTGGAATCCGGCAATTAAAACTGCAAATGATCAGCATGCCGTTTTCAGAGCGCTAGTAGAAAACAGAATCGATGTAATTGCAACCGATCATGCGCCTCACACGCTGGATGAAAAAAAGAATTTATACTTCTCAGCACCTTCAGGCGGTCCGCTCATTCAACATAGTCTTGTAGCCATGCTCGAGTTCTATCACAGGAAGCAAGTTGAACTTCCGTGGATCGTTCAAAAAATGGCTCACAACCCAGCTATCTTATTTCAAATTGAGAAGCGGGGGTACATTCGTGAAGGATATTTCGCAGACCTAAGCCTCGTGGACCTTGCCAAGCCATGGATTGTTAAAAAAGAGAACATTCTTGCTAAATGCAAATGGTCACCTTTTGAAGGAACCACCTTTCGGTCTGCGATTTCCCATACAATTGTTTCGGGTCATTTGGCATTCGAAAACGGTCATTTTCATGAGGCTCAAATGGGGCAACGCCTCTTATTCGACCGGGATTAATTCAAACACACTTTTGTTATTTATCTATAGCTGGCTAAATTTGCAGTCCTTATCTGTTATAAAAGCCTTGCTTTTGCAGGTGAAATGGTGATTGTAGCTCATCCCGATAGTTATCGGGAGGTTAGAACATCAAAAAATAACCACCCAGCGATGGTTGGTGAAATGGTGATTGTAGCTCATCCCGATAGCTATCGGGAGGTTAGAGCATCAAAAAATAATACCACCCAGCAATGGTTGGTGAAATGGTGATTGT
>DASTYM010000239.1:0-12013 GCA_035764995.1 Cyclobacteriaceae bacterium
ATGATAGAACGTTGGAAGAAAAACTTAAAAAAGAAAAACTGGATTCATACTGCTCACTTGTCACAACCACATGGGAGGATATTTACAAGTTCCTGGTCAGCAATCCCCGCACGGCACGAGTTAACAGAACTACCAGGGAGACAGCCATTACCGTTGAGGTCAATCTTGACGGAACCGGACAATCGGTCATTCAAACAGGATTGGGCTTCTTTGATCATATGCTTGAACAAATTGCAAGACATGGCTCGCTTGATTTGAATATAACAACGAATGGAGATTTGCAAATCGATGAACACCACACGATTGAAGACACTGCTCTTGCCCTGGGTGAAGTCTTCTCAAAGGCACTGGGAGAAAAACGCGGCATAGAACGATATGGGTTCTGCCTTCCCATGGATGATTGCCTGGCCCAGGTAGCACTTGATTTTGGCGGAAGGCCGTGGCTTGTTTGGGCGGCAGAATTCAAACGCGAAAAAATTGGCGAAATGCCAACCGAAATGTTCATGCATTTCTTTAAATCATTTTCTGATACAGCGAAATGCAATCTCAATATTCAGGCAGAAGGCACTAACGAGCATCACAAAATCGAATCTATTTTCAAAGCTTTCGCCAAAGCAATCAAAATGGCAGTAAAAAAAGAGGGCAATCAATTACCATCAACAAAAGGAACACTGTGAAAATTGCAATCATAAAATACAATGCTGGAAATGTTCAATCGGTGCAATTCGCGTTGCAGCGCCTAGGTGTTGATGCTATGATTACCGATCAATCGGAACAAATTCAACAGGCTGATCGCGTAATTTTTCCTGGTGTTGGTGAGGCCAGTTCTACAATGCAGTATTTGAAATCCAAAAAAATAGATGAGGTAATCATCAATTTAAAACAGCCTGTGCTTGGAATTTGCCTGGGGATGCAATTGATGTGTCAATATTCAGAAGAAAACAATACCAAATGTCTTGGTATTTTCGGAGAGGATGTTAAGAAATTTACGTCTTCAGGCAATCTAAAAGTTCCTCACATGGGATGGAATCAATTACAGCGACCACAGGATTGGTTGCCTGACACGTTGAATGGAGAATACTTTTACTTTGTCCATAGCTATTACGTTCCGGTTAACCAGGATACTACTGCAATTGCAGAATATGGTACTCCATTCAGTGCGGCTATGCGAAAAAATAATTTCTACGCTGTTCAGTTTCACCCGGAAAAATCTGCTGACGCAGGTGAAGCAATTCTTAAACAATTTTTGAACGTATGAAAATCATTCCTGCTATTGATATTCTGTACGGAAAATGTGTGCGGCTCATGCAAGGCGATTTTGACCAGGTCAAAATTTATAATGAGGACCCGCTAACGGTTGCCTCCAGCTTTCAGGATGCAGACCTGGAACATCTCCATGTGGTTGATTTGGAGGGGGCCAAAAAAGGAAAAATCGTTAACTGGAAAGTGCTTACCGAATTGCAGGAAAGAACTGCCCTACTTATTGACTTTGGTGGCGGTGTAAAAACTGAAAAGGATGTAGAAAAATTGCTTGAGCTCGATATCAGCCAGATTAATGTTGGAAGCCTCGCTGTGAGAGAACCTGATAAATTTAAAGGATGGCTAAAAGAATACGGAGCCCACAATTTTATTTTGAGTGCCGATGTAAAGGGTGAGGAAGTGATGGTGAACGGCTGGTTGCAATCAGCTAAAACAAATTTGTTCGATCTGGTTGATCGCTTTGCTGAATTCGGACTTCAATACCTGACGTGCACAGACATTAGTAAGGATGGCATGCTGAACGGCCCAAACATAGAACTTTACGAAAAATTGAAAGCAAGATTTCCTGCTCTTCACATCAATGCCAGTGGAGGAATTACTTCGCTGGAGGACCTGCGAAAACTAAAATCATTGAAGCTTGATGGCGCCATCGTTGGAAAGGCTATCTATGAGCAACGAATAAAACTGGAAGATTTAAAATCAATTTAGTGTGTTAACCAAACGAATCATACCATGTCTTGATATTCAAAATGGCCGAACGGTGAAGGGCGTAAATTTCGTAAACATTCACGATGCCGGTGACCCTGTTGAGCTTGCATCGGCCTATGCAAAGCAGGGGGCTGACGAACTTGTGTTGTTGGATATTTCTGCCACGAACGAACAACGAAAAGCTTTTCCTGAGGTTATCAGAGAAATTGCAAAGCACATTAATATTCCTTTTACAGTTGGAGGGGGAATCAGCAGCGAAGAAGATGTGGCACCGTTATTAGAAGCAGGAGCTGATAAGGTCAGTATTAATTCAGCAGCGGTTCAAAATCCGGAATTGATTTCTCAACTCGCTAAAAAGTTTGGATCACAATGTATCGTGCTGGCAATTGATGCTAAAAGAATCAATAATCAATGGATCGTTCATACCCATGGCGGAAAAAAGTCAACAGATAAAAAATTATTTTCCTGGGCCAAAGAAGGTCAGGAACGTGGCGCAGGAGAAATACTGTTTACCAGCATGGATCACGATGGTACAAAAAATGGCTTTGCCATTGACGCGCTTTCCAAACTTAATGAACTACTAAGCATCCCGGTTATCGCATCAGGTGGTGCGGGAACGAATGGCCATTTTATGGATGCATTCATTTTAGGCAAGGCCGATGCAGCGCTGGCCGCAAGCGTTTTTCACTTTAACGAAATCAGAATACCGGAGTTAAAATCTTATTTATCGAAAAAAGGAGTTTCCATGCGGAACTAAAAGATAGTAACCATGAATTTTTCAAAACTAAACGGACTGGTGCCTTGTGTTATTCAGGATTTAAATACCAGCAAGGTGCTGATGCTTGGCTTTATGAATGAAGAAGCGTACATGAAAACGATGCATGAAAAGCGAGTTACATTTTACAGCAGAAGTAAACAACGTCTCTGGACAAAAGGCGAAACTTCAGGCAATTGGATGGAAGTTGTTGAGATCAAAGAGGATTGCGATCAGGATTCACTACTTATAAAAGTGATTCCCAAGGGTCCAGTGTGTCATACAGGAGCTGATACATGCTTCAACGAACGCAACAACCGTTGGAACTTAAAATCCCTGGAAGCAATAATTGCTGACCGGAAAAAGAATCCAACAAAAGATTCCTATACAAGCAAACTTTTTGAATCAGGTATCAATAAAATTGCTCAGAAAGTTGGAGAGGAAGCTGTTGAATTGGTAATCGAAGCTAAGGACAACAATATGGATCGCTTCAATAATGAAGCAGCAGATCTGCTCTTTCACTACCTCGTTCTCTTGGCTGCAAAAAATTCAACTCTGGATGATGTTCTGAAAGTCCTGGAAGGCCGACACAAAAATTAATAATCGGAAGCCTGAAGGTTATTGGCTTTAGGATAGACCTTCACATAAGTAAGTTTATATACAACTTCACTTCCCCTTTCATTCAGTGTGTAAACTCCTTCGAGGATATCAGGCTTAGACTGATCATAGAGGAAAGTGAAAGACAAAACTTTTCCCTTAGGCTCGAAGTGTTTGTAAATAAATCCACCGCCTTCCGAAAGACCTGTAAGCTCCGCCACGATTGGTTGCCTTGATGCGTCTTTTTGAGTAAGCGAAATTTCAACATACTCGGTATCTGATCCCGGCCAATCTTTTACAATGGCAACACGCGCATAATTATCCTTCCTAAGAATTGTCCTCAGCTTATCGGTTGTTGGAGACAATAACGTCTTTCCTTTTTTTGTGATCACACAGGAAACGGTATAAATCCCCTCAATGCTCCTTTCATCATGCGTTTTCGCGATGTATCGTCTGATCATCTCCTCAAGATCAACTTCTTTATAATTAGAAAGCTTGGGAGACTTCGATTTTCTGGATGTTGTAGGCATATACAAGCATCCGCAGCAAACCACCAACATTATCAACCACGAAAATCTCATGAATTAAAAAGTAATGTCTGAATATTCACCTCTTGCATGAACACGGCACGAAAGCTTTCCTTTTAAAGCATTTGGTTTAAAGAGCGATTTACCCAATAACATCCGAACGCACTCCTGAATACCTTCTGTAATAGAAGGGTGCGGGTGCACACATTCTGCCAGTTCTTCAATTCCTTTATCCATTGAAATCAATAATGCAACTGCTTGAATTGCACTTGATGCATGATTACCCACAACTTTCAGTCCAAGAATTTTCATCTGATCGTCATTGGTTACCAGCAATTTGATAAACCCTTGCGTATTGCGCTTGGCAATAGCGCGAGGAATGCAACTATAATCAACCGTTACAACCTTGTAATCAATTTCTTTTTCAATTGCCTGGGTTTCATTTAAGCCAACTCCGGCAACCTCAGGGTTGAGAAACATGATCGTACTGATGTTTTCATACACCAATTTCCGATCAGGGTTTCCGAAAATCTTTTCTACCGCATACCGGCCTTCAAGCTCTCCCACATTCACCAATGAAATATCTGCGGTAATGTCACCTACTGCATAAATATTAGAAACATTGGTTTGTGTATCGTTATCTTCAATTCCACGTTTGGAGATTTGAATATCAACGCCACCATCATCCCATAAATCTTCGTAGTTGGGCGTTCTACCAACAGAAACCAGGGCCTTCTCTACATTAAAAATTTCTTTCCCTCCGTCATTATACTCAAGTTCGTATTCAACACGATTATTTTTCACTTCCATACGGACCAAACGTGAGTTGCGGTGAATCAGCACACCACTGTTCTCCATGTTGCGCTCAATCACTTTCACCACATCTTCATCTTCGAACGGAAGAATACGATCTCCTTTATCGATCAGGTGGACTTTTGTTTTACCAAAACCGGAAAAGATCGTTGCAAACTCACAACCAATCACCCCGGCCCCCACGATTACCATGCTTTCCGGAAAATCATCCATGTTTTCAATTCCATCACTGGTCATGATAATCTTCTCGTCTATCGGAATCTCTGGTAAGAAACGTGGCCTGCTCCCTGTGGCGAGAATTATAAAATCCGTACCAACAACTTCTTTATCGTAACCATTACTGATTTCCACTTCATGCTGACTCAGTAGTTTAGCTGTTCCTGTTTTGAACGAGAGCAACTTTGATTTTTTCAGCAGGTCCATGTGCTCATTCAGCATGGTCATTCTTTCTTCAACTGCTTTCCGCACTTCGCCTTGAATTTCGCGGAATGCCACGCTGGGAGCCTGGATGTTGTATCTCTTCAGATTTTTGCGAAATCCTGCCGCTTCTCTCGATAGTTCCCACCACGTTTTTGATGAGAGTGCTCCGTTCGAAACTCCCGCGCCTCCCACTTTGCTTTTTTCAACCAGCAAAACCCTTTTCTTAAAATCGAGTGCTCTCATGGCAGCCGCATAACCGGACGGGCCCGCTCCAATTACGACCAAATCAAATTTCTCCATACTACAGACAATAGACTATTGAGTAAAGATAGTCATTCGTGCAAATTTATGGCAAAGCGAATGCTATCAGTTTACCTCGAAAACCTGAACCCGTTTAAAGTTTTTGGTTAAAAATACCCGCTAACATGCAGCGCACGCTCCCCCCACCAAAATGCTCGATGGTCGGGATAGAAATTGCGATGGGTTCAGCATGTTTACTGATGGCATTAAGTTGTCCGGGCAGCAGTGAGGTAAAGGCTTTTTCTGACATTAATACCAGCGGCTCGCCCGACCTTGAAAGTACTTCCATCATGTTTCCGGCAAACAATCGAAGTTGTTCATAGCTGATAGCAATAACCTGATGACCAGTTTCAGCGAATGAGTGCAATAAAGTTTCCTGGTCTTCATCGTTCCTAATTGCATCTAAACAAACTACCACAAATTTTGTACCGATACACATCAACACATTCGTGTGATAAATCGGTTGTCCCGTTTCATCAACAGCATCAAACAAAATCGGTTTAAAATTCAGTTTCCTACAAAGATCCAGGAGAGCTGTTTCATGTGTTCGTGCGGACCGACTGGCATAAGCAATCTTGTTTTGATAATCAAACACAACACTTCCGCTGCCTTCTAAAAATTGATTGACCTTTTCATATTCTGAAAGATCAATAAGTTGATCAAGGCGGAATTTTGTTTTAATTGAATCAACAACCGGGATTTTCCGTTCAAGTCTTCTATTCTCTGCCATCATAGGATACAGTACAATTTTCCCATCATGGTGAAAAGAAATCCAGTTGTTCGGAAAAACAGCATCCGGCTTGCGAGGCTCAGGTGTGTCATTAATAACAATCACATCAACATCGTTTGCCAACAGTGTGTCGACCATCCGATTGAATTCTTCGAGTGCTTTTTGTTGAGTATCACCTTGTGATTCCGCATCGGACGACTGAAAAGCGTTGGTAGCTGCCGTTTGCAGATTGAATCCAAATGATGCCGGACGAACCATTAATACAGAAGAGGGTGCTTGTGAAGACTTCATCTCCGAAAGGTATATTTTTTGAATCAGAAGTTTTGGCTTTAATTGCAGGTATGTTAGAAACGCTGATTGAACTTGACAAAGAACTGCTCCTGTTTTTAAACAGCCTCCATACACCCTGGCTCGATCCTGTCATGTTCTGGATTACCAAGACCCTATTCTGGCTTCCACTCTATCTTTTCCTGTTATTTTTAGTGATCAAGAATTTCAAGAAAGACGCCTGGATTATTTTAATCGGTGTAGCCATTGCAATCCTGCTGGCCGATCAAATTACGGCTAGCCTCATGAAACCATTTTTCGCCCGCCTTCGCCCCTCGCGGGAACCGGGCTTGCAAGGACTCGTTCATTTAGTAAATGGATATACCGGTGGAAAATATGGCTTTGCATCCAGTCATGCAGCAAACACATTCGCTACAGCACTTTTCTTCTGGCTTCTCTTTAAAGAACGCTATCGCTGGGTGTGGATTCTATTTGTGTGGGCAGTAGTCATGACGTACTCACGCATCTACTTAGGCGTTCATTACCCTGGCGATATTCTGGTTGGAATGCTGGTGGGACTCGGTGCTGCGTGGGCTGGGTTCACAGCTCAAAAAGCGATACTAAAGAAAGTGAGAGTTAATAAAATGAATAAATAATGATAAAGTCTGAATATCGAATGTCGAAGTCCGAAGTTCGATATTCGACATTCCTTTCCACGCAATTTCAATTTCCCCTTCTGTTCACTTCACCGCCAAAATTAGTGGAACTGTTTCGCACAGATGGCGAGCCTACATAATCAACGCTGGCACCAAACCCAGCTGATATGTCAATCTCTTCTGTTGCGTTTACGATAACGTCAGCTCCCATGTTGGCCTTTACATAAACTGTTTTGCTTTCGAAGCGGGAAGCTTTTAATACACCACCCATGTTTGCCTTTACTTCAAGGTGTTCTGTCTGACCACTTAATTCAAGAACTCCACCCATGCTTGATACTGCTTCAACTTTCTTGGCGAGGATGTCGAGGGTTACTTCTGCTCCCATCGTGCATTCAACCGACAGGTATTTTGATTTTACCAATTCTTTTGATGTGACCAATGCCCCTGCTCCTGCTTCAATGATGTCGATATCTTTATAATACACGTTGACCAGCACATACTTTGAATGGCGACTTTCATTTTTCCATTCATCCATGTAGTGGCTGTTCCTCATTTTCAGTCGCAGGGTTCCATTCTTAAATTCGTAGATGATATCTTCCTGGTCGATTCCGTTGAAATCTATTTCTGCCTTCTCACTCTCAGACTTAATCAGTTTTACATCAAACGGCCCGAAAATATCAACCTCTGTAAAAGACGGGATAGGCAATGTAGTCTTTTGGGAAAACGCTGTAGCGCTTACAAATGCCAGAAAAACAATCAGGAATAGCTTCTTCATACGTGCTGTTTTAGGTATTGACGCACGAAACAACCTAATGGTTGCATGACGGTCAAGCTTTACCCAGTAATTTCTTCACATATTTTCCGACAATATCGAATTCAAGGTTCACAGGATCACCTGCTTTTAAAGAACCAAAGCTGGTGTGCTCATATGTATAAGGAATGATAGCCACTGTAAAACCATTAGGCTTTGAATTAAAACATGTAAGACTTACCCCGTTAACACAAATCGATCCTTTTTCGACAGTCACATTACCCTGTGACGCGTCATACTCAAAATCAAAAAGCCAGCTTCCGTTTTCATCTTTCACTGACTTGACAATTCCTGTTTGATCAACATGCCCTTGAACAATATGCCCATCGAACCGGCCATTGGCGACCATGCATCGTTCTAAATTTATAGCATCACCCTTCTTGAGTTTCCCAAGTGTTGATTTCTTCAGCGTTTCATCAATTGCTGTAACCCAGTGCGTTCCGTTTTCAACTTTAGTCACCGTCAAACAAACACCATTGTGCGATATGCTTTGATCAATTTTTAACTCGTGACTGATTGAGCTTTTTATTCCAACATGCAGGTTGCTGCCTTCCGGCTTAATATCGGTTACAGTGCCCAGTGTTTCTATAATTCCTGTAAACATCTTTTACTTTATTTCTTAAGGTTGCTAACGGCTTCTTTTTGATCAGGCCGTACAGTAGGATATTGAATTCCTAACTGTTCAAGATACGTTTTGTATTTGGCGGGGTTGTAATAAAATGGTTTCAATTTCGGTTTATAATCTTCCATAATTTTTTTATTGAGATAAATCGCTGGGTTATCTTTCTCGCCCACCAACGGGGTATACTGAATATCTTTTGTCTGTTCGGTGCGATAATACACCCATGCATTTTTGATGATCTCCGGTTTTAATAAGAGATCAATCAGTGTCATGACTTCTGCTTTTGCTCCGTACACAATTCCTTTGTGAGCAATTGGGGTTGCCATTGAAATGGCATTGCTCCAATGGTGACCTGGTAAGTCCGGAATATTAGAAGGATAACGCAATACAATTGTCGGCAACGACCAGCTGATATCTGCAATATCATCTGAACCACCACCCATCGCCATCAATTGACGCCCCATCACATTGACTGAACCGGCAGGGCTTGGTAATTGAATGGTATCTAATTTTACAGCGAGGCCTTCAGTTTTCTTTGCCTTCATTTCAATTTGAGTAGCCTTTGCCAGCAATTGATCTTCGGCCGACCAGGTTGGCAAACCAACCTTCTTAATGTTTTCGTACATCACCTCTGCCAATGGTTTATTGAAATGTCCGGGCCAGGCAGACCCCAGTATCTCATAAGTAAACTTCGTATCAGTCATTAATGCTGCTCCTTCAGCCATCTTCACGCCTACGTCAAATAATTTTTTGATGTCGGGATAAGTGCGTTCGCGGAAGTAATACCAAACCGAAGCTTTTGATGGAACAACGTTTGGTTGATCTCCCCCATCCGAAATCACGTAGTGAGAACGTTGTGTGAGTTCAAGGTGTTCCCTGCGGAAGTTCCATCCGATGTTCATCAACTCAACTGCATCCAGTGCACTGCGTCCGCGCCACGGAGCTCCTGCAGCATGAGCGGCAGCGCCTTCAAAATTGAATTTTACAGAGACCAATCCATTCTGACCCGAATCACCGTATGAAGTTTTGAGATTATCACCTACGTGCGTAAAGATGCAGGCGTCAACATCTTTAAAATATCCTGCACGAACATAAAATGCTTTTGTACCAACCAATTCCTCTGCAACGCCCGGCCAAAGCATGATGGTGCCCGGAATTTTTTCACGCTCCATTATTTTTTTCAAGGCAAGCGCAGCAATGATATTCACAGCCTGCCCGGAGTTATGTCCTTCTCCGTGACCAGGTGCTCCTTCTACAAGGGGGTCATGATAGGCAACACCTGGTTTTTGTGAAGCTTTCGGAATACAGTCAACATCAGATCCCAAAGCAATCAAAGGTTTACCATTGCCCCACCTGGCAATCCAGGCAGTGGGCACTCCTGCTACTCCCTTCTCAATCTTGAAACCATTTTTCTCCAACAGTGAAGTCAGGTAGTTAAATGTTTCATACTCCTGAAAACCAAGTTCAGAAAAGCTAAAAAGCATATCATTGATTTGCTGAGCCAATGTTGCATTTTTCTCAACCTCCAGTAAGGCTTCAGCTTTAAGCTTCTCGGCCATTTGAACTTCGGTTTGAGCGTTTGCCAGAACGATAAGCGAGACGAATAATGAAGTGAATAAAGCTTTCATGAGAATTGGTTTAGGATTCTGCTAAAGTAACCAATAAAAATAGCCTTACAATTATAGTTTCTGCCAAAACATGGCGAATTCAGGTGAAAAACGCATGTTTTCATAATTTTGGTTTATTTTATAAACTATTTTATATTTATGGCGTTAAACAAGGTATATGAAACCCGAGACCGAAAATTTAACCGCAAATCAAAGTCTTGATTTGATCACCAAAATGATCAATCAGGCACAAGGCAATGTGCGAGGCAGCAGTTTCCATTTTCTTTTATGGGGATGGGTTGTAGCTGTAGCCAACCTGGGAATGTTCATGCTGATTCAGATGGAATACTCCAGGCCGTATGTAGTTTGGCTTATTACCATACCTGCGTGGCTTACCAGTATGTATGTTGGGTTCAAACGCGGGCGTGAAGAACGCATTGTTACGCACATCGACAGGATCAATATGTGGATGTGGATCATCTACGGTATCTCAATTTTTACGTTAGTGTTCTTCGGAAATTCAATCAACTGGAATTTGAATCCGGTTATTTTATTGATGACGTTTGTGCCCACATTCATTTCAGGTGTTGTACTTCGCTTCAAACCATTGATGTTGGGAGGAATATCAATGTGGTTCTTCTCAATTGTGTGCTTCCTTGTTGATATGCAGTATCAATTTCTGGTAGGTGCACTTGCGGTTATTGTTGGATACCTGGTTCCCGGCTATTTGTTAAGATCGAAAAAAGACTAACGCATGCTGAAAGATCTCGATCCCCTGTTGCATTCCCAACTGAGATTAGGTGTGATGTCGCTGTTGATGAGTGTTGACTCCGCTGAGTTTACATATTTGAAAGAGAAAACAAACTCAACAGCTGGCAACCTGAGTGTTCAGTTAGATAAGCTATCAGAAGCGGGATACATCACTATTGAAAAATCATTCAGGGGGAAAAAACCACTGACCACTTGTAAGATCACCAAACAAGGTTTGAAAGCATTCGAAGAATACGTGAATGCGTTAAAACAATATATCGGGAAATAATTTTTTTACTCACTTAGTTTACAATATAAACCAGTTTATAATAATAAAATTAAACAATTAAAAAAACCAAACACCATGAAACAATTCATATTCATCTGCACCATCATGTTGGGACTCGCGGTGGGCAAATCACTCGCACAAGATGCAACTGCTGAAACAGCAAAACAAAAAATGAAGAAACTCGAATTCCTGATTGGCAAATGGAAAGGAGAAGCAACAGTGAGTCAGCGAGGCAGTGCACCGATTAAAGTAAACCAGGAAGAAAAAGTTGAGTGGCAACTTGATGGTTTAGTTTTAACATTTGAAGGAACAGGACGTTCACAAGATGATCCAACCAAAGTCTCCTTCCATGCTTACGCTGTTGTTAATTATAACGTCACCACTAATTCGTATAACATGCGTTCGTTCCTGATGGACGGAAAGCAAACGGATGCCTATTTCAATGAAGTGGGTGAAAACAAATTCGATTGGGGATTTGATGTGCCCGGTGGAAAAATCATCTACCATATCACGCTTGATTCTATAAACAAAAAATGGAATGAAAAAGGTGAGTTTTCGCCTGATGGCGTGAATCGGTATCCATTTTTTGAAATGAATCTTACTAAACTTTAATTAAATTCAATAAACTAATAAAACCAGACCTTCTATGACTATGACACCTGAAGACGAAAAATTATACAAACAAGCCAAGAAGAAAGTAGGCCGATTAAGAGGCTTCTACAGTAACCTGTTGAGTTACCTGGCGATCGGAACGTTCCTGACGTTTATCTGTTGGTGGACGCAACGCGATGAAGATGAAATTCACTGGTGGGTAGTGTGGGTATGGATTGGATGGGGTATCGGGATTTTCTTCCATGGATTAGGCCTGTACAGAAAGAACATTCTTTTCAGTGATGATTGGG
>DASTYM010000240.1:0-11133 GCA_035764995.1 Cyclobacteriaceae bacterium
CAATCATCATCGCACTGGAGCGATAACCTGCTATGTTGGAAAACACGGTCTTCAAGTTAATGCCCATTCGAAAATGGGAAACCTGATGACTTTTACTAATGACAAAGGCCGTCTCACCCGATTTATAAGATCCAAGTTCCATTCCAGTAGCATCGTATCCGTTGATCTCTCCATAGTTCATGTGCTGAACTCCAAAGGAAACGGTTCCAATTGATTTAAACTTGTGTGAGTAAGCGAACGCTGCCTGTCCAATGTCTGCTACAAAAAATTGATATCCAGCGGAAGCAAAACCAGCTAATGAGTCACCAGTCAATGCAGGATTACTCCAGAGAAAATTAATATCCTTGTCGCAGAGAGAAACGTTTACTCCACCAAGCCCATTAAGTCTTGCATTTCCGGGAACGTTTAAAAATTCAAACGAACGCTGACCGCCCAATTGCGCCAATCCCTGGTAAGAGAGGAACATTGCAAGCATCCATATCGGGTATTTCCTGTGCACGCTGCAATATCGGTATTATTCCTGTTGGGGGAAATTAATTCAGGATTGGCTGCTTTACATCTGTCAGGTTGAAATGCATCGGATCTTTTACCCGATCTTTCAACAAAGCAACTTTAAGAACATCATCAACAGTGTCAACATAATGAAATACGAGTCCTTTGATATAGTGCTTCTCTATTTCCTGAATATCTTTTTGATTTTTCTGACTCAGGATAAGTTCCTTTATACCGCTTCGTTTGGCTGCCAATATCTTTTCCTTAATACCTCCTACCGGAAGTACTTTCCCTCTCAAGGTGATCTCGCCCGTCATGGCAAGCTTCGACTTAACCTTGCGTTGCGTATAAATAGAAGCCAGTGATGTTAACATCGTAATGCCTGCTGACGGACCGTCTTTAGGTACTGCTCCGGCTGGTACGTGAATGTGCAAATCGTATTGCTGAAACACACGGTGATCAATTTTCAATTCTTCCGCATTTGATTTCAAATACGAGAGTGCAGCCATAGCGGATTCTTTCATCACATCACCCAGCTGTCCGGAAATTGTTAAACCACCCTTTCCTTTATTAAGACTTGACTCAACAAAAAGAATCTCTCCGCCAACCTGAGTCCAGGCAAGGCCCGTTACAACTCCTGCGATATCATTTCCCTGGTACAATTCTTCATCAAACACTTCAGCTCCAAGCACCTTCAGAACAGTCGCTTCGGAAATTTCTTTATCATAAGCCTCTTCCATCGCAAGTGACTTTGCGATACTGCGAACAACTTGTCCAATTTTTCTTTCGAGGCCACGAACTCCTGATTCGCGTGTATAGCTATCAATAATTTTTGCAACCACTTTTTTCGAAAACTTCACATCGGATGGTTTTAGACCATGCTCTGTGAGTTGTTTTGGAATCAAATGCTTCACCGCGATCTCGATTTTCTCTTCCAGTGTATAGCCAGTAATTTCTATGATCTCCATCCGATCGCGCAAAGCAGGTTGAATTGTATCAAGGGTATTAGCTGTTGCAATGAATAGAACTTTCGAAAGATCGTAGTCAACTTCTAAAAAATTATCTGCGAAAGTGTTGTTCTGTTCGGGGTCCAACACCTCCAGCAAAGCCGAAGATGGATCTCCACGAAAATCGGAACGAACTTTATCCACTTCATCCAAAATAAAAACAGGATTGGAAGATTGTACCTTCTTGATGTTTTGCAAAACTTTTCCAGGCATCGCACCCACATAAGTCTTGCGGTGACCTCTGATTTCCGCTTCATCGTGAACGCCACCCAGCGACATCCGAACGTACTTCCGGTTCAATGCTTTCGCTATTGATTTACCCAGTGAAGTTTTACCAACACCCGGAGGTCCGTACAAACACAAAATAGGGCCTTTCATATCCTGCTTCAGTTTCAACACGGCCAGATATTCGAGGATACGTGTTTTAACTTTTGTTAATCCGAAGTGATCTTTATCGAGAATTTTTTTTGCTCGTTGCAAATCGAAATCATCGACTGTAAATTCTTCCCACGGAAGGTCAAGCATGAACTCAACATAATTCATGGCTACAGGATATTCGGCCGAGGCCGGATTCACCCGAAGGAGTTTATCAAGCTCTTTATTAAAATGCGCAGCTGTAGCCTTCGACCATTTCTTTTGTTCACCGCGTTTGCGGAGGGATTCAATTTCCTTATCCGGTGTATCGTAACCCAACTCATCCTGCAACACACGGATCTGCTGACGCAGGAAGTAATCGCGTTGTTGCTGATCAATGTCGGTGTGTACTTTTTTCTGGATTTCATTTTTAATCTCCAGCATTTGAATCTCCTTCAGCATATACTGAAGCAGCAAAGTGCCCCGATCGGAAATATTTTCTGTTTCTAATATTTTCTGTTTGTCAGAAACATCCACGTTCAGGTTGGATGAAAGGAAGTGAATTAAAAACTGAATGCTTTGAATGTTATCCAACGCAACGTGCGCTTCTTGTGGAATCTCCGGATTAAGCTTTAAAATTTTAATAGCCGCATCACGAAGCGACTGCGACAACGCTTTAGTTTCTTTGCTTTTCAAATCAACCTGAGCTTCGAGTTGCAACTCAACCTTCGCACTCAGGTATGGTTCTTCCTGAACGTATTCTTTTACAGAAAACCTATTCTTACCCTGAATGATAATGGTTGTGTTCCCATCCGGAAGCACCAACATTTTGATGATTCTTGCAACGGTTCCTACGCGATATAAATCATCAACGGTTGGTTCTTCAGCCAACGCATTTTTTTGCGCCACAACTCCAATAATCCTGTTGCCCTGGTAAGCTTTTTTCACCAGTCGGATAGACTTTTGCCGGCCGACCGTAATAGGGATAACCACTCCTGGAAAGAGGACTGTATTTTTAATCGGAAGAATCGAAAGTTGATCGGGAAGGTCGTCCTGTTTGAGGTCGCTGTCCTGCTCCGGATTGATCATTTGAATGAGATCTTCCGTTTCCTGCTGCACGAGTTGAATGGGTAAGGTTCTAAACATAAATCAATGTCATAATGACACAACTACACCTTAAATAACACAAAAAGTCAATAATCCCGTAAAGGGACAATAGTGGTGCCAAGCCGTCCCGATAGGCCTTTCTGTCGAACCGGCAGGTTGTAAAAGAAGTAAATTTGTTTCAACTTTAAACTAGGAGTAGTTTTTGCAAAACCGAAGTTTTAGTGAAAAACCATTTTTTTGTCTTCTTTTTAGTTGTTTGTCTGCTCCCGTTAATCACTGCTTCAGCCCAGAAGCCCGGTAAGAAATTCAAAAAAGGCGGGGTGATTCAGCTTAACGATAGCCTGACAACCTACAGCCAGTCTGACATCTTTACATTCCCGAATGTAAACGTTATTCCATTATACGGAACAGCCGATAAGCTGAAGCAATTAATGCAAGTTAAGAAGTCAAGAACCGAACAAGAATACTATTTCGCCTTGCGCGAGTATGTGAAGAATTTTGGTATTGAAAATTTTGCTACAGACACTCAGCTACTCTGGGACCTTGCCAGGCTTTCGGAGCATTATGGCGAAAAGGGAGAAGCCGTTCTGTTATATAAGCTGGTATTAAAACATCATCGACAAAATATTAACGGAAATCAGGTTCAGCAAGAGTTTGATACGCTTACTAAATTTGAAAAGGATTACTACGTTCCGCTTGAACAGTACTATCAATTAGTTGCATACCGTAAAGAGATTGATACGCTTCGACCTCCTCAAGGCGTTTTAATTAATATGGGGCAATCAGTCAATTCCATGAAAGCCGATTACGCCCCCACGATTGGTAACGTTGATACTCTTTTGCTTTTCTCTTCAAAACGAAATGCACACGCCCAGCAACTCGAAAGAACCTACGATGAAGATCTTTTCTACAGTGTTCGTGATATGGGTTTCTGGATGGACGCGCAGGAATTCAAAACCATCAACACCAATTACAATGAAGGTTCAGCCTGCTTAAGCCTGGATGGCAAGTATCTTTTCTTTGCCAGATGCAATTCGCCCGACTCGCATGGTAGCTGTGACATTTTCGTTGCAGAAATGGTGGAAGGAAAAGGTTATCGTAATGCAAAAAATCTTGGAACCAACATCAATAGCACTTCTTGGGATTCACATCCTTCGCTCTCGCATTCAGGAGACACACTTTTCTTTTCTTCGGATCGATTGGGTGGTTTTGGCCTGGCTGATATTTATTATTCTGTTAAAGGACCAGATGGAAAATGGCAGAAAGCCAAAAATATCGGACCGATAATTAACACACGCAACAATGAGGTGAGTCCGTTTTTTCATCACAAGTTTAATGTGCTGTACTTTAGTTCAAATGGACAACCCCTGAACTTTGGAAGCTTTGATATTTACAAGTCGTACTTAAAATCGAATGCCTGGACCGAGCCAAAGAACATTGGGCCATTGGTGAATGGCGTTGGTGGTGAAAATTATTTTACGATCGACTCGAAGTCGAAAGAATTATTTTATGCGCGCTCTGAAGAAAATGACCCGGCTAATTATGACCTTCACTCATTCCCCGTACCGATGGGCGCACAACCCGAAGCAATTACTACTCTAAAAGGTACATTAAAAAATAGCCATACCGGTAAGCCATTTAAGGGGATTGTTTCCATTATTGATTTGGATCATGGTGTGGAGGTAGCTCCCAAATTTTTAAGGCCTGACGGAAGTTTTGATTTCCAGTTAATCAACAAGCGAAATTATTTATTGATCATTCAGGGTGATGACTTTTTCAGGATCGAAGAAATTTTCTTCCTGGATGGTGACATGGAGATCAACAAAGAAACCGAACCGCTTGAAACCAAGATTGCTTTTAAGTCGCTCGAGTTTGAGAGCGGTAAAGCCAACATTCTTGACTCGATGCATCGCGATCTAGACAAGCTGGCCAATTTCATGATTGATCACCCGCACCTTCACCTTACAATAAGTGGGCACACCGACTCAGAAGGAAAGGCCGATGCTAACTTAAGATTATCCCAAGCCCGTGCAGATGCGATTAAAGCATACCTGGAATACACCTTCAACATTGAAGCATCCCGCATTACAGCTGTTGGCTATGGCGGAACCAAGCCAATTGTGGAAGAAAAATCAGACGATCATCGAAAGCTTAACCGAAGGGTCGAATTTGAGATCAAGCGGGAATAGCTTTCTTCGTTTTTGAAATCCAAGCAAAAAACTGACTTAGAGACATACTCTTTTTCATTCTACCTTTTTTTAATATACTTACATATAACTCCAAATTACTCCCAAAGAGGCTACATTATCTCTGAGATTTAGAGTTACTCATTCCTCAAAAAATCAAGTATGTCTTTAGAAGAAAAACGAAGGCTAATCTTAGCGTTAGATACATTAATTCGAAGCCGATCAAGGGGCACTACAATTGAATACGCTAAAAGACTTGGTATCTCAAAAAGCACGTTTTTTAGACTGCTGGATTATATTCGAAATGAGCTAAATGCGCCCATAGTTTACGACCATGCCGTAGGTCGTTATGTATATGAGGTGGAAGGTTCATTGTTTTTTGGATTTTTACCGTTCTCAGTGCTGAGCAAAGAAGAGCTAAAAAAATTAAACGGAGGTGCTGAATCCTGCACACCAGCCTCAGTTTTTGGAGATTTTTTTCCGGTCTCAACTGGAGGGACTGACTTCGATTATACTTACAGCAAGGTTTCCTGCAGGGACTGAGTATAGTAATAAAACTTAACCACAAAAATTATGGAAAAGGTTATTAAATCTGTTAACCAAGATCGGTTGTTGGAGAATTTAAAGGGCATGGATTTTAAAGTTCTTGACAATAAGGAACTTGCAAAAATTAAAGGTGGCTGGTATTTCCTTGTAAACTGGACATCCTTTACGCGTATTTGGTCCGATGACAATTATCGGGAACTTACCTGATTCATTAGCCTTGCTAAAACCCTCTATTTCAGCAGTAGAGGGTTTTACTTTATAAATTCCTTTTAAAATAACTTAATAATATCATTCGCAAAAATCAGTACCATCAGAGTAAGCAAAAACACCATTCCCACCTTTTGAGCATTCTCCAAAAATTTATCAGAAGGCTTTCTGCGTGAAATCATTTCATAAGTGAGAAACATAACATGACCGCCATCGAGAGCAGGAATTGGTAACAAGTTCATGAACGCAAGTACTAACGAGAGCACACCTGTTATGGACCAAAAATGTCCCCAATCCCAAGTTTCACCAAAAGCCTGCATAATTCCTATTGGACCTGAAAGTGATTCTTTTGGAGATAGTACTCCCGTGAAAATTTTTCCGAAGGCACGCACCTGCGTAAATAAGGTTGTAAATGCTCTTTCAGTTCCCATCGGGATGGATTCGAAAAATCCATATTCAACTTTCTTCTCTGCCTTTTCTATGAATTCTGTTGGGATCTCGGGGTAAAATCCGATACTCTTACGTTCTGCATTTTTAGGGAAAGCTTCTTTAAAAGAAAGCGTTTGACCTGCACGAAGTACCGTGAACGCAATTGAATCACCAGATGACGTTACCAAAGCACCTACCTGGTCGTGGTAGGTAATAGGCTGGGCATTGATTGATGTAATCACATCGCCCTTTTGCAATCCAATATTTGCTGCAATTGTTCCGGGCTCCAGCTCGCTTACTATCGGAGCAAAGCGGAACCATAAGAAATTTTTCAATCCTTCCTTCCTGTTAAATTTCTGAATGAAATCTGCAGGAAGCGGTATTTCAATCATTTGTCCGTTGCGATCCACGGTATACGAAGCACCATCGGAGAGCAAGGTTTCAGGTTTTACCAAGTCCTGGAAATAATCATAATCATGGCCATTGATCTTGATAATCTTGTCACCCGTTTTCAAACCGATACTTTCACCAATTGCACCAACCTGAAAACCGCCATTGTTATTCACAGCATCTTTTAAAATGAAGGTATCTCCAAATGCGAATGTCAATCCGATGAAAATCAGAATGCCCACTATCACGTTCACAATAATACCTCCCAACATCACAATCAGTCGCTGCCAGGCTGGTTTTGATCTGAACTCCCAGGGTTGAGGCTCTTTGCTCATCGCCTCTGTATCGAGCGACTCGTCAATCATTCCAGAAATTTTTACATATCCGCCCAACGGTATGGAACTGATTGCATACTCAGTTTCACCTTTTTTAAATGACCAGATTTTTGGCGGGAACCCTATTGAAAATTGTTCCACCCTCATACCAAAATATTTGGCGGCCAATAAGTGCCCCATTTCGTGTACCGCTACTAAAATCGAAATGCTCAACAGAAGCTGAGCCAGCGAAATCATCCAATCCATTGCTCTTGAGAATTATTTATTTAAAATCTTATTTACCGAACCATTCCAGCGCTTTTATGCGCGTTTCACTATCCGTGTGTACGTAATCTTCGTATTTAGGATTTGCGATATAATCCATTTTACCCAAACATCGTTCCACCAACTCCGACATTTCCAAAAAACCGATCTGATCCTTCAAAAACGCAGCTACGGCCACTTCATTTGCCGCATTTAGCACGCAGGGCATGTTTCCACCCTTGCTTAACGCTTCAAACGCGAGTGCAAGATTACGAAAAGTTTCGGTATCCGGCTTTTCAAACGTCAGGGCAGGATAATTGGCGAAATCAAACCGTGGAAAATTGGATTTATACCTTTCGGGATAGGTCATCGCAAATTGAATTGGAAGTTTCATATCAGGAAGGCCCATTTGCGCCTTGATAGAGCCGTCTTCAAACTGCACCATCGAATGAATAATCGACTGTGGGTGGATCACAACCTCAACTTGCTCGGCTTTTAATCCAAATAACCACTTAGCTTCGATTACTTCCAAACCTTTGTTCATCAACGTAGCCGAGTCAATGGTGACCTTCGCTCCCATTGTCCAGTTTGGATGTTTTAGCGCCTGGGCTTTCGTTACAGAACCCAGTTCATTTCTTTTCTTTCCTCGAAACGGCCCGCCTGATGCAGTGAGAATAATTTTTTCAATCTTATTATGAAACTCACCTACGATGCATTGAAAAATAGCAGAGTGCTCCGAATCAACCGGGTAAATATTAACACCTTTTTCGCGGGCTAATGTTGTAATCAATTCACCGGCCACCACCAATGTTTCTTTATTTGCCAGAGCGATGTTTTTGCCAGCCTGAATCGCATTGATGGTTGGCTTTAATCCAGAGTATCCAACTAACGCAGTTAGCACGAGGTCAATTGAATCCATCTCAACAACCGATGCCAATGCTTTTTCTCCGGCAAAAACCTTTATGTCGAACGGGTCAAGTGCGTCTTTTACTTGTTGATAACCTGTATCGTTTCCGATAACAACTGCATTTGGGTTAAATTTTTTTGCCTGCTCAATTAACAGTGCTGCATTGTTTTGTGCGGTCAATACTTCAACAGTTAACTTATCGGGGTGAGCAGCTATCACTTCAAGAGCCTGTGTTCCGATGGAGCCGGTTGAGCCTAGTATGGCGATGGATTTTTTTGTCACAATGAATATTGAATGATGAATGATGAATTTCGAATAATGAACCTAACCCTTTCCATTTCTTCTGGCAGTTATGATACTTTTGTTAAAAATCGCAACTAATTCGCTGCACTCACTCAAAACCATGTCGTCCTTCAGGTAAAGGACTCTTTTAAGAATCTTTAAGCAAACCAGCGATTCACGCAATTCATTAAGAACGACTCCTAATTTATGAATAAAGTCCTTTTTTGATTCTGCACTTTGTGCTTCGCCATAATTGAGAGCAGGTGAAGTTCCTGATCTTAATAGCTGGCTCCCTAAATGATTTCCGGCTCTTGTAGAAGGTAATTTTTCAACTGTATTAATAATCAAGACCGAGAAGTCAATCAGTCTTTCCTCTAAATCATACTTTTTCTTAACCATAATTTCATCATTCATCATTCGAAGTTCATCATTCGATATTCAAAATGGGGAAACATAATTAGTTAAGCTATCGGCAAGTTTTCTATCATTCGACAACCGCGGAACCTTATTTTGCCCGCCTAGTTTGCCTTGCGACCTCATGTAATCAATAAATCCGTTTTTTCGGATACTGGTGATTTTAAGTTTCTGCAAAATACTTCCAGTGACCAAATCGTCATAATAAACATTTAGTTTCCGCAATTGGTCATCAAGCTCACCAGCAAAAGCATTTGCATCATTTGGAGTCTTTGCGAATTCAATAAACCACTCATGATGTGGTAAGCCTTCTGCAGGTGTTACCTGGGGAGCAACTGTAAACTCAATCAATTCAACTTCCGGAAATTTTTCCATTGTGAGCTTCATCGCTTTTTCCACTTCTTCACCAATTACGTGCTCACCAAAAGCAGAAATAAAATGTTTGATACGGCCCGTTACTACAATCCGATACGGATTTTTCGAAACAAACTTAACTGTATCCCCAATCGAATAACCCCAAAGCCCAGCGTTGCTATTAATAATGAGCGCATAGTTTTTACCCAATTCTACTTCTTCAATGGATAAACGCGTTGGATTTTCATTGAAATATTCATCGGTAGGAATAAATTCAAAAAATATTCCGCTATTGAGAAGCAATAACAATCCCGGTTCAACTTGCGAATCCTGATACGCAATAAAACCTTCCGAAGCCGGATAGGTTTCGATAGAATCAATTTGCTTTCCGATCGTTTCGAACAGCTTGGCGCGATACGGTTCAAAGTTAACGCCACCATATACGAACATGGAAAAATTAGGAAACACATCTTTTATTTTTTTTCCCGTGCGTGCCTGAATCCGGTCAAAATACATTTGTGCCCAGGGTGGAATACCCGAAATGAGCGTCATGTTGGCGTTGATGGTCTCGTCAATGATCTTTTCCAATTTCTCTTCCCAGTCTTCAATGCAATTGGTGGCGTAACTTGGTTTTTGATTGGTTCGCCAGATAGCAGGTATCTCATGATTACTGATACCCGACAATCTCCCTGTTTTTATTCCAGCTTTTTCATCCAGTTCCGGACTCCCTGAAAGGAAGATAATATTACCATCGAGGAAATTTGCTTTCCCGGTTTCATGAACATAATTCAGTACAGCATTGCGAGAATTGGTAAAGTGCGATGATACCGACTCTTTCGAGATTGGGATATACTTTGTCCCGGACGTGGTTCCGGAAGTCTTGGCCAAATATTTCGGTTTCCCTCTCCACAAAATATCCGCTTCCCCGGCAACGACCCGTTCGATATAAGGCCTTAATTCTTCATAATCGCGGATAGGAATATTCTTTTTAAACGAATCGTAATCCTTGATTGATCCAAACGAATGATCCTTTCCAAAAGCCGTATCACGGGCCTGGTCCACAATGTGTTCCATGATTTTCGCCTGATGCACTTCTGGCTCCCGCGCCCAACGTTTTGTTTCAGCGGCAATAAATGCTGCCAAAGGCTTTGCCAGTATCGACCGTATTCCCATAGATTTGCAAGTTAGTCAATAGTCCTGAGTCCTTAGTCCTTAGACTTGAGTAAATGACACATAAGCCGCGAAGTCTCAAGACTAAAGACTAAATACTTAAGACTCTTAGTACATAATCCTTAGTATCGAGTAAAGTGACCTAAGCCGCGAAGTCTAAGGACTAAAGACTAAATACTAAGGACTGTGAAAACTTATTAAACTTTTTAGACGTTCCAACCATCAGTAGTGAATAGAAAATTATGAAGACGATAAAAATCATTGCCATTGCCCTTGTAGCCGGATTTGCCGGAGCGTTTGTTTGCATTAAACTTTTCATCCCTCAACAGGCCGGCAGTCCGGAAATAAGTTTTGGGACGGTGTCATATAACAATCCAACGTCTTTCCAGTCTGCTTCGATTCAATCGACTTCGGTTGTTCCCGAAAATCCGGTCGACTTCAGCGAGGCTGCGTCAAAGGCTATTCCGAGTGTTGTTTACATTAACAGTATTTCAGAAGGCTCGTCTTACTCTTACTTCGATTTGTTATTTGGTGGTGGCGGCCGTACGCAAACCCGGGTGAGCAGCGGCTCGGGTGTAATCTTGTCGCATGATGGATACATCGTTACCAATAATCACGTAGTTGGTTCTGCAGAAAAAATTGAAGTAAATTATAATAAACATGTTTTCAGTGCCGAACTGATCGGAACAGATCCATCAACTGACCTTGCC
>DASTYM010000241.1:0-7233 GCA_035764995.1 Cyclobacteriaceae bacterium
GGAGGCGGACTTTTTAATCTATTATTTTCTTTAGAGCAAGAATTAGTTCCTGAGTTTGTCAGGGGTGAGAAGAGTTTTGTTTTAAAATTTAAACCAATTGTGCTATGAATAATTTACATGTTCACGCGGTTGTTAAACCCAAATGGTTTAAGGTAACGATTAATCGTTCGAGGATTATCAAATTTTTCGTTGACGCTTATCTGGGTAATAATTCTGAAGATGATAAGCCAATCAAAAAAAATCAATTACCTGGTGTTGGTGAAAGATTATAAAAGAGTTGCCGGAGAATTGTTAAGGGGGTAAAGACTTACATCCGGCAATCTCTTTTTTTTAGCATTCCATTGCTTCAGAATCTTTGTTAAAGAAATTCTATCTAGTGCTGAGCCTTGCTTGATTAGTAAAAAAAACAGGTTCTCCGAAAAAGAGAACCTGTTTTTTTATCGTTAACCTCTAATTTTACTTTTTCAAAACCCTGATCGTTCTGGTTTCATCATCCAAATCAACACGCAAAAGATAAATACCTCTTTTTTCATGATGAAGTTTATCACTCAGGCTATTACTTAGCAGATCCAGGGTTCCGTTACCACTGTAAATCAATTTTCCATTTTCATTCCGTAACTCAACAGACAGAATTCCGTCAAAGTAATCACCAAAATTTAAACGAACCTGACCGCTTGTGGGGTTCGGTGATACGGTAAGATCAGCTAACTGGTACTTTTTCTTCACATTGAGAATAGAGAAGAGCGTGCTCTTGGGACTATTTAACATCAGTCCTTCAGATAATTGATCGATTACGAATTTTACAGTCTCAGGCAACGGCTCATTTTTCTTATCCGCCAGCGGTGTAATCGTAAAGAATGCTTCCTCACTTCCTGCCGGAATTTGAAGCGTAATATGATGTGGATCAACTGCAGGATTAGTTTCGTAATCTGCCTCGTATTCAACTTTGAATCCATCCAATACAGAAATAGTTACTGACTGGTCAGTGGCAGGTGGTGTCGATAAATTCAGTCTTACTTCGTATGCACCTGAACCTTCCAAAGCACTGGCAGATGATTCAGCAAAAGAGATCGAAGGGACGTCATTATCCTGAATAGTTAAATCAAAGACTGAAATATCTCCAACCGTAATTCCTGTTGTTGGTTGAATAGTAAAGAACGCCACCTCATCAAGTTCGTCAAGTACATCATTGGAAACTGTAATCGTAAATGAGGCGCTGTCTGCACCAGCAGGAATATTCAATTGCAGCGAGCCTCCGTTTGTTACCGGGGCGGTTGTAAAATCAACTCCTGCTGAAGCGTTGCCAGTGATGTCGATCGACAGCAAAGAATTCGAAGTAAGCGGTTTACTGAAAGTAAGATTTACGGTGATGGCCGTGCTTTCTTCCCCTACGGTATCCGACAGGTGAACAAAATTTACAACCGGTGCCACAAATGCATAACGCGTTGTTACAGCAAGATGATCGGTTGTCGTATTTCCATAGTTAGGAATCAGTTGAAAAGGAGTGAAGATGTTTTGAGAGCCATTTAAGAATTCCTCTTGCAAATCGCTGGTAATAATTTGATGGTCGATTACGTCACTGAAACTTATTGTAGAACGAGCGCCCGCATCGCTCAACGCTTTTGTAACCGGAACATATGCAGCGACTGTAACAAATGCAGAATATGGAGAGGTTTGCCCGGTGACAATTGATTGATCAAGGTCATCGTTTAAATCACCCAGTACAATGAGCTGGTCATCTCCAAAATGGGCATCGAGTGTATCTTTCAAGACAGTGGCGTCATATAGCCTACGGTTCCGGTCATCGGCCGTAGCACCTGATTTTGCATGAATATTAATCAGGCTGAGGGTTTCAGTAACCCCTTGTATGGTTACATTGAAAGTCGCCAGGTAGGGCAAGCGGCCACTGGAATAAAAGCTGGAAGGATTTCCCCCCGGGATTCCAGGTAGTATTGAAGAGTCGAACAAGCGTGCTGAATCGTAAAGTGTTTCAAATAACGCACGGGCAGAAACCAAGCTTACTGTTGTTGTATCATAAACGAAGCAAACTTTTTGTGGAGGGAAGTCATCACTCGGCCCTTCAAATGAACGTGAATAACGATCGGAACAAGAGTAGGCATATTTTCCAAGTTGCGAAACAAGTTCTGCAAACAACGAATCGTTTGAAACTTCTTGCACGGCAAAAATGTCAGCATTCAATTCTTGCATAACACGCTTTACATTTTCGAGTTGAAGCGCTTCATCTGCCGGACCAAACTCATCCGGATAGTCTTCTCTGCGGGCCCCGAAGAATTCGAGGTTCCAGTTTACAACATCGAAGGTTTGACTTTTGGGAATGCTGTCGAAAGGAGTGGAGGGTTCTTCGGCTCCAGGTATATCTTCGCGGAAGCGGGGAAGAAGTTGAGCGTTGGTTCTGAATCGGCCGACAACACCGGTGATGTCTGTGACTGCCTGAGGTTTTGTTAATCCAGGTATGTCTGTATCACCATCAATCCGTAAGTCAGCCTGCACAGCTCCGTTGGTCATTCGCTCAGTACTTTGCGGATAGAAGACAAAGCTCTTATTCACTACTTCTACATCTTGCACTGTAACTAAGAACCCTTCGTTGGCGGCAAGCTGATCAACCGTGATAAGTTTTGGTTCGACTAGTTGTTGCACCGAATCAGCAAGCGTGAAGAAAATTCCTGCTCCGCTGATTTGAATTTGATCATTGAAAACGCCAATCGGTCCGGTAACGATAACCGAATCGCCAATGTCAACACCGTTTGCGAGTGTAAAATCAAAAACCGGAATGCCCCCCGTTGCATCCTGAACGAACGCAGGGTTCCCGTGCTCGTTGGCAACGGTTATTCGGCCGGCTACAGTAACTTTCGTTCCGATTGATTTTGTTCTTGCCTCAGCAATAGGAATGATATTGCTCGCCTGGTCAAATCCGAATCCGGTTAAATCCAACGAAGCAACAGCCGGGTCGCTCACGTGATGAATCGTATCTTCAACGAGTCCATTTACAACCGGTGAAAAGCGAACGAATAAGGTATCTCCAAGCGGTGATAATGTGAGTGTGTTTGAAAAATTGAAGCCATCCGTTGAAATTGAGTAATTCGGACTCGAAACGATTGCGGTAATAGAATCGGTAAGGTTAGCCCCAATGACTTCATATTGAAGTGTAGCGCTTGTGTTGATATTCACATCTCCGAAATTCAATGCGCTTGGAACAAAGCTGATGTTGGGTTGATCGGAGGGAACACCAACCGGAGTCAGCGAAAAGTTGTCGATAGCAAGTCCATCGTCTGAGTTGGTCACATTAAAATCTGTCCAGCGAATGGCGAAGGTTGCACCTTGCTCTATGTTTAGGCCGGTTATTTCAAAAGACACTTCGGTGCTGTTATCATTTCCGACTAACGCACCAACCGTTCCAACAGTAACCGGACTATTGAAATCGAGTTGATCAACGTGCGTCCATGTGCCATTATTAACAGCAGTTGCGTCCAGGCTGTATTGAAAGTCGAGGCGGTCAGCACCGCGCCCACTGGACCCCAATCTCCATTGCTCACCTCGATAGGTGATGATAAGAGAAGTAACAACCGACCCCGTGTTATTAACGAATCGGGCCCCGATAACTGGAATGAGCGAACCGGATTGGAGGCCTCCGATTGCCCGCTCGGTTGAGCCGGTCGCCCCAAAGCTGAACGTATTTCCGGTGTTCGATGAGCCCGTTCCTGTTGCGTAAGTAGTATTTGCATTCGTTCCTGTTTCGATGAACGACCATCCTTTCGGTAATGTAGTTACATCGGCAGTAGTCCCGGTTGCAAATGCCAGTGAATCAAATGACTGGAGATACGCGGTATTGATTTGTTGCAGGTTGACTTGGGCTTTTGTGTGTGGCGAAATAAGTAATGCCAGTAAGAAAACGATTATGGGGTAAAGTCTTTTCATAAAGAGTGGTTTTTTTTCGGAGACGAATCTACTCGTATTTTATGAATGGAATGTTGCCTCCAGATTAAAATTTGCAACACTGATTAGAGTATTGTTTGAATAGAAAATAATTATCTTGCTAAAACCTAAATACTTATCCTATGTCCCCCTACCTCGCAGAATTTTTCGGTACAATGCTGCTCGTTTTATTAGGCGATGGCGTTGTAGCCGGTGTTGTTCTCAAAGGAACTAAATCAGAAAATGCCGGCTGGCTAACCATTGTACTTGGATGGGGTCTGGCAGTAACACTGGCAGTGTATGCCGTTGGAAGTATCAGTCATGCACATTTAAATCCTGCAGTAAGTATTGCCATGGCGTGGTCAGGTAGTTTTGACTGGAGTCTGGTTCCCGGTTATTGTCTTGCGCAGCTTACAGGTGCGTTTGCGGGTGCTGTGTTGGTTTGGATTCACTATATGCCACATTGGGGAAAGACAGATTCGGCAGAAACGAAACTAGCGGTATTTAGTTCAGGACCTGCAGTACGTTCGACAGTAAGCAATTTGATCAGTGAGATTATCGGTACGATGATTTTAGTATTGGCATTGTTATTTATTGGAGAAAATAAATTTGCGGAGGGATTAAATCCGCTTGTGATCGGTGGACTAATCGTCTCTATTGGTTTAAGCCTAGGAGGTACAACAGGTTTTGCCATTAATCCTGCCCGGGATTTGGGTCCGCGCATTGCGCATTTTATATTGCCGATCCCCGGCAAGGGTTCATCCGATTGGGGATACTCCTGGATACCGGTTATCGGACCGATTGTTGGTGGATTGTTGGGTGTGGTGGTGTTTCGGTTATTTTTTGGGTTGTAAAGTTTCATGCAAGAGCAAAAGATTGTCGCGGAAGAAAGGTCATTATACAAGAAGATAAAGTACTTCCTTCTTTATTGGTTTGTTCGATCGATGCTAAATATTTCTAACTTCTTTCCAAGAAGATGGTGGTTAGCATTTACAGGATGGTTGGGAAGAGTCGCCTTTGTGCTGTTTCCCAAGTTTAAAAAGATCACCATTCATCATTTAGGTCTGGCGTACAAACAAGAGAAGTCCTCGAAGGAAATTTACGATCTCGCAAAACAGGTCTTTATTTCCGTTGGCAAGAATGCAGGCGATACGTTTCGGTCTTTGAAAGTAAAATCCCTTGCGCAACTGGAAGCGTTTCTGGTTACTACCGGGATCGAAAATTTTGAAACCGCGCATGCAAGAAATAAAGGTGTGATATTTCTTACGTGCCACATGGGTGCGTTTGATATGCAAATCACCAACATGGCCCTGCGTGGATTGAAGCCGAACATTATAGGAACTCCTTTGAAAGATCCCCGCCTCAATGAATTGCTGGTTAATTATAGAAGTGCATTTGGCGCAATAGCAATCGCGCGAGGGAAAGAAACATTCCGTTTGATTAAGGCATTAAAACTTGGTGGAACTGTTGCTATACTCATTGATCAGGACACATCCGTAAAGGGAGTCTTTGTTGATTTTTTTGGCATGAAGGCATTTACGCCAATAGGAGCAGCTGTGCTGGCACTGAAGACTGGAGCGGCTGTAATCCCTACGATTATTTACCTGGGAGACGATAATAAACAACGTATGGAGATTTTCCCTGAAATCCAGGTGACGGATACAGGAAACGAAGAGCAGGATATTCTTAATAACACGCAGGCTTTTACGGCTTTTATTGAGTCACAGGTTCGCAAGCATCCAGAGCAATGGGTTTGGATGCATGAGCGATGGAAGACACAACCTGCTTAGTGGGTAAGAGATTTCATATCGATTTTTAGTAGATTGTTCGCGTATGGATTTTTCCTACTTCAATCGCAAGGCTACTTTTCAAAAGTTCGATCAGGAGAGATATGATCTTATTGTTATTGGTGGAGGAATAACCGGTGCAGGTATCGCGCTGGATGCGTCCCTGAGGGGATTGAAAACTGCATTAGTAGAGAAGCACGACTTTGCCTATGGCACGAGCAGTCGATCCACAAAATTAATCCATGGCGGATTGCGCTATCTCAAACAATTTGAATTTGGATTGGTAAAAGAAGTTGGGAGTGAACGAGCCATCGTGCACAGCCTCGCGCCTCATCTTACCGTAGCGGAGAAAATGTTGTTGCCTTTAAATGAAGGGCGCGGCATGGGTAGCTTGTTAACTTCTTTTGGATTGAAACTTTATGATTGGCTTGCCGGGGTGAAGCCAGCAGATCAACGAAGAATGCTTACCAGAAGGCAAACGCTGAGAGCAGAACCACTACTGAAACCGGAAGATATTAAAGGGAGTGGGTTATACGCAGAGTATAGAACTGATGACGCACGCTTGACCATTGAAGTCATCAAAACTGCAGCTGTGAATGGTGTTGATATTCTCAACTACTGCGAAGTAACGAACTTCGTTTATGAAAACGCCCGCCTGCCGGACGGGCAGGGGAAAATTGTAAGTGTAGAAGTAAGGGATTTATTAACCGGGGACAAGCATGGACTTCGCGGGATAGCAGTCATCAACGCTACCGGACCCTGGGTAGATCAGCTTCGAGAGATGGATCTATCCAAAAAAGGTAAGCAGTTGCATTTAACAAAGGGAGTTCACATCGTTGTAGATCGCGAACGGCTGCCGATTAAACAAGCAATTTATTTTGATGTGCCTGACGGCCGGATGATTTTTGCCATCCCAAGGGGAAGAACAACTTATATTGGAACTACGGATACAGATTATAATGGAAAGCAGGAAGAAGTCGTGACCACCAAAGAAGATGCAGTTTATTTATTGAATGCTGTAAATGAAACTTTTCCCGCAGTCGGATTGAAACTTGAAGATATCGAATCAAGTTGGGCAGGATTGCGTCCGTTAATCCATGAAGAGGGTAAATCTGCATCTGAGCTTTCGCGGAAGGATGAAATCTTTGTTTCTGACTCTGGTTTGATCTCTATGGCAGGAGGGAAGCTTACCGGTTATCGGAAAATGGCAGAACGTGCAGTTGATTTGGTAATCAAGCGATCCTTTGAAGATCGAAAATTGAAAAAATGCGAAACGAATAAAAAGAAATTGGTAGGAGCAGAATTTAAAAATGCCAAGCAGGTTACAGCTTACATTCGACTGCTCGAAAAGCAATTGAAGTCGTGTGGGTTAAATCATTATGCCAATTACCTGGTTTCGAATTATGGGAAACAATCAGAAATAATTTTGAACTATATGACCCAACTTCCTGATACAAAAGATGATCTAGCCCTTGCTAAATCAGAGTTGTGGTTCTGTATTCAATATGAAATG
>DASTYM010000242.1:0-3591 GCA_035764995.1 Cyclobacteriaceae bacterium
GTTACCTTCGCTATAATTATCAGTGATGAGTGATTTTGTTACAAACTCGAAATAAATTCCATCGCGATGGCCCTTCACATTATTATTGTGGATCGTCATGTTCTCGCATTTCCACAAGTGAATGCCATTGCCAATCTGGTGTTCTGCTTCTGCATCGGAAATAAGCTGGTTTCCTTCCACCCAACAATTGGAAGAGTTGGCAAAATAGATTCCGAAAAAAGCATTCTCGAATTTGTTATTTGAAATGTGGAGGTAGTGAGATTCTAATACTTTAATAGCAGCCAGATCATTAATACTGGCAACACCCACATTCATAAACTTCAATCCTGAAATCGTGACGTTGTTAGCATGGATGGTTAAGATCTCATACTTATTCTCCCCATCCAATACTGGCAACCCTTTCCCGACAATCGATATTGACTTCTCCAGGATGATATTCCCTTCGCGATAGGTTCCAGGATGAACAATTAACGTATCACCAGAATTGGCTCTTATGATTCCCTGTGAAATTGTTTTGATGGATTGCCTCGGGCCAATCGGAATTGTCGTACCAAAACAAATAACACAAGAGAAGCAAAAAATTATAGTGGCTAATTTTTTCACTTAAATGCTGTTACCAGATCTCCCCAACTTAATGAAGTACCTTTCCATTTTTTGTTGAACTTACTATAATCCTCTTCTGAACCAAAGGCGGCAATTCCGCTGGCCATCGGTGTTCTGATCTCATCCGTTTTCACGAAAAAGGCATGCTCGGCATCGATGAATTTTTCCGGGTTGGCAAAGTCTATCACCAAACGATGTTCAATATTATCAGTTCCTTCGTAACCTGAATTATAGAAGTTAACCATGCAATTCAGGTCATCAAATTTGTACACTTTGCCTTTTTTAGTGACGATCTCCGAACCAAATTTTTTATCCATGAGGGTCATCTTACAGGTATGGCAAATGTCTTTTCCATACTGCAATGGTTGCGGGTCTGAACTACAGGCAACCAAAAAAGATAAGAGTAATGAAATCATTATCAATCGCATCATGATTAAAATGTAAAAGTCATATGAACAAGGCCACGAGGCTTCATGTAAAAATTACCAAACACCACATTCACAAATTTCACACGCTGTTTGCAACACTCCAACACCTGAAACCACAACAAATATTAAAGCAAACTCTTTCACACTAATTTCTTTTTAAAGAAGAATCTCTCCAGAACAATGACCAGTGCAGTCAATGAAAATGAGACAACAAGAATCCACCCTCCAATATCCGGACCGGAGAATGCTGTAAAATTGAGCAGAACTTTTGTTCCGATGAGCGGAGGTTGATAAGACATTCCAGGAACAACAATGGCAGCCGTTGGATCCAGGTTGTGTCCGTAATCATATCCCCACAGATAAAAATCGACCAAAGCAGCAATTCCTGTGGCTGCAAGCAAGATTGCATTTAACCAAACCATGAATCGCTTACCGATTGCTGCTGCAAACACTCCAAATCCAATCAAAGACCAGATGATGTACACCATGTATCCAAACTCCGGAAACATACTTACTTCAATATGCTTCATGCCGATATAATGGTTGAGTGCACTGATAATTTTCACATCACCTGTAATGTTATTATACCAGATGTCCATCTCCAATCCCTCGGGGTATTGCGGAGCCCACATCAGAATCTGCCACAGTGGTACATAAAATGCTGCGATCATGAGGAGCGACCCAACGAGAATAAGAATGCGCGATATCGGTTTGAGCGTTGCCATTCTTAAAGGTTTTTAAGTTTTAGTTTTAAAATAGCCCTGACGCTTCCGTCAGGGCCTTCAACCTGTAAACTATTAGAATTACTTGCTGCCAGCGCCACTATCCTGGCTTTCAGTTTTTCCGGTTGAAAATTTTAAGGGCGTCTTGCTGCCTGCCGCTGACACGCGAACGTATCCAGACATTTCCTGGTGAAGTGCTGAACAGAAGTCAGTGCAATAGAATGGAACAACACCTGTTGCTGTTGGTTTCCATTTCAGTGTTTGTGTTTCACCTGGCATGATTAGTATTTCGGCATTAGCTGCATTTTTAACTGCAAATCCGTGCGGTACATCCCAATCTTGTTCGAGGTTAGTAACATGGAAATAGACATCATCACCAACGTTTATACCTTCAATGTTATCAGGTGTCAGGTGTGAACGAATGGCTGTCATGTACACGTGTACCTCGTGTCCTTTCCGTTCCACTTTGGTTTGGGGTTCACCTTTTGCAGCATAAGGATGCTCATTCTCCTCAATTTTGTAAATCTTGGTTGAGTTCGGTGTAACCAAACTGGCCGGGATTGCTTCTGCGTAATGAGGTTCGCCTGTAGTCGGGAAGTCAAGCAACAACCGCATCTTATCTCCGGAAATGTCATACAACTGCGCAGACTGTGTTAACTCCGGACCTGTTGGCAGGTAGCGATCTTTCGTGATTTTGTTGTATGCAATAACATACTTGCCATAAGGTTTTGCTGTTGGTCCTCCGGGCACGCAAAGGTGGCCAATTGAATAGTAGGTTGGCACTCTGTCAAGAACTTCAAGCGTCTTCACATTCCATTTTACAATTTCAGAAGAGACAAAGAATGATGTATAGGCATTCCCTTTTGCATCAAATTCTGTGTGAAGCGGGCCCAGGCCCGGTTTCTTAACTTCACCATGCAACGCTGCATCATATTTAATAACAGGGATTCCATTGAAATCTCCTTCATAATCCTTCTTGGCAATAGCCTCCTGAATTTTAGTGAAAGAGAATACAGGCATCATGGCAGCAAGCTTTCCACTGCCCACAATGTATTCACCTGAGGGATCAACATCACAACCGTGTGGTGATTTAGGGCAAGGGATGAAGTACACGATGTCTGGGAATTCTGTTACATCCAACACCAATACTTCTTCTTCCATTTTTGTTGTGGCTGAGTGCGTCTTTTCGCTGTAGATGTTATGCGCATACTTTGCCTTTTCTTTCCGGCCTTTTCCCTGCGCTATATACTCTTCAGCTTTTTTCCAGTTCACCGCCATGATAAAGTCTTTATCTTTTTGAGAAGCATTTACTTCCAAAAGCGTATAGGCCTGCTCTGTGTTATAACATGAGAAGAAGAACCAGCCATGTGATGGCCCCTTTCCTGCGCGGCTCAGGTCATAGTTAAAACCAGGAGTTCTCAACTGGAAAGCAATGTTCATGTGACCATCAGCAGGGTCAACTTTTATAAAGCTGATAGATCCCTTAAAATTCTCTTTGTATGAACTGATGGGAACATCTTTGCCACCCATGGGAACACTGAAGCGGGTTCCGGCTACAAGATACTCGGTGTTCTCTGTTATAAAGGGGGAAGAGTGATTACCACCGCTGTTCGGTATCTCCAGAATTTCTTCTGTACGGAACGATTTAAAACTTACCCGTGCCACACGAGGGGTGTTATTTCCATTGGCAAACATCCAACGACCATCGTGCTCACCTTTTGTAGTTGAGAGCGCGATGTGGTGAAGATCATCCCATGGAACAAATCCCTGCGATGTATTCAACATCGGTTTTGTTTCTTCACTGAAACCGTATCCGCTTTCCGGGGACACGGAGAACA
>DASTYM010000243.1:0-7122 GCA_035764995.1 Cyclobacteriaceae bacterium
TGAAGCCACCATATTGCCCAAGCCTTATATGTTATAGGAAGCCATTCTATTCATTTGTACTGTTTTGTTACGATACAAGACTCCTTTTCACATAAGCTAAAACTTCAGAAATTTTGTCCGCTTTCACGGTTATTAGGCTAACGCCCCGAATGGAGTTTTCTAAATGCTCTCCCACGTTGTGGGACTAAATTAAGAAACCAATTTGAATAGGGATACAGAACCCCGCAATTACTTAAACACGGTGTTAGTGGCTGGGCGCTTTGTCTTCCGTTTTTTTAAAAAATATTATTGAATTTGTCACACAAGTCTGTGTCAACTTACAAGTCCAGATCAGACGGAAGCATCTAGTGTTAACAACTCCTTCTTTTATTCATTTATTAAATTGTCTAGGCTTCTACAAAGCTTTTATTTGTGAGCATTCCTTTTGGCTACTTCTATATTGCTTTAGATTTGCATGGCTAATGTGTGTTTAAAATTAAATGTTGATAGTATGAATCGAAATGAGTACTTCTACGTATTTGAAGCTATCATTTATGGTCTAGCCTTGACCGAGATATTAACCGGGCTAAACAGAATGATTATTTTCAGAAAGGCAATTAAAGTATATTGGGTTCATCTTGCACTGGTTTTCGTCTACATTGAGCTTCTTGTTAGTCAATACGCCTGGGAATTCTACATGAATACCTTTGACCTGATAGACTCAGCGATGACATTTCTAATTTTTGTGGTGATTTTTCCTATCTCCTATTACTTTGGAGCTTATCAAATCTTTCCAAGAAATTTTGAGAATGTTGATTTCAAAGAGTATTTCCATTCGCATCGGAAAGCCATATTAACACCAGCCATAGTAATGGTAATTGCACTTGTGAATAAGAGTATATTCGAGGTGGTGAGCTCTAAGGGCATAGAATATTTTTCGCAGTTTATTTTCAGTTTGGAAGCGTGGTACGTATGGCAACAAACTTTTTTTGTATTTGCGATCTCTTATGCAACTTTCAGTAAAAAACACTGGCCAAGCGAAGTGCTTGCTGTTTTTGGCCTAATTGCACAGACCTGTATTATGCTGGTCAAGTTCAGAACCGTTTAAGTTGCAGATGAGGCAACTTGATGATCATTGCTCAAGCCGTCTCACGAAACGTTGCTAAATTAAGTAAATGATTTTGGTATTTACTGTGAATCCCAAGATGCATAGACATTTTTTGTTGGCAGTAGTAGGGCCTTCTCCACATTTCATTCTTTGCTCAATCTTTTGTCTGCTCTTTATCTAAATAGGATAAGTCATTTAACTTTCTTTCCAATTTAATAAAAGAACTGTTTGGCGCATACTTAAAATAGTATTTTGCGAGATATGATGTCAACGAGTTGTGTGCAATTTTTCCAAACCTCCAGGAAGTATTGACTATAAACGACACTTTTTTACTTCTTAGACTTTGATATACAGGAAATACTTTGGAGAGATCGTTTCTGGATTTGTCCATTAATTTAGCGAGACAATATGCATCTTCTATTGCTTGACACCCACCCTGAGCTAAATTAGGAGTTGTAGCATGAATAGCATCACCCAGGAAAACAATTTTATGGTGATACCATTTTCGTTTTTGTGCTCCCAGATCTGCTAAATCATTTCTAATAAAATTGGATGATCTTAATAACAACTCTTTAACAATTGGATGAAAATTGTGGTATTCTTTCATCAATTCATTTCGTATTGTATCAGGGTTATCTTGTCCGCCTACTTTAGCATTTTTCACAGCCAACCAGCACGTGAAATTTGTATCCATGGGAGCGAACAGGAAGCGCTTTGTGGCAGACCAAATCTCAGAATATGTCTGAGAGTAGTATTCAGGCAATTGCATAGCTGTTATGCCACGCCAAATAGTTTGCCCTGAGTACCGGATTTTAATCTCCGGGAAGATTTGTTGGCGAAATTTTGATTGAATTCCGTCTGCAATTGCGGTGCAAGCTGAATTGATTTCCATACCATTGGAAAATTTCAGTATTGAGGAATCTTTGTCACTCTTTAAATAGACAAGTTTTGCATTCAACTGTATTCTTTCTTTTGGCAACCTGGAGGTGAGGATGTCTATTAGTTTGGCACGGTGTATAATAACAGATGGCCACTCTGGGGAAATGACCCTGATGACTTCTAAATTTTTATTTGAGAGACGAAGGCTTCTTGTTTCATTTCCGCCATTTTTTACCTGCTCACTTAGGCCAAGTATTTCTAAAATGTCAAGAGCTGCTTTTGAAATACCTATTGCAGCTCCGACTTCTGTTAGTTGAGGAGCCTGTTCAAATAATTTGAAGTCAATGCCGGCACATTGAAGGGCATTAGCCAATGATAACCCGGCAATACCGCCTCCAATTATGTTAACAGTCTCCATATGGTTTCAAGTCTGTTTATTTAATCATTAACCTGCCTATGATGAAGACAATAAATAAGTTACCGGAAATTGATTCGAGGATGGCAATGGACTGTAACGCTTCACCAATTTTTTCTCCAGGATAATCAATTCCGGCCAAGATGTACCAACTGTAATCCATGCAATTATACAATAACGTTTTAATTGTGAACGGGTCTGCATTTATGATAGCAGGATTATGCACAGCTATTAAAGCGTACAAATAGCAAAAGAGCATTGGAATCATAAAATAAATATTTGAGGCTCCTAACAGACTATATGTCAAGTCATGTTTCTTTGAGAAAATGTCTTTTAGCAGTATGTAAAAAACCCAACTGAACCCAACGAGATTTGCCATATAGGCAATAGAGGCAGAAACCACCAAAGTTGATATATCCGTGTTGGCCTTTAAATGGATGTATGAATTGAACATTAATTGGAAAATTAGAAGGATTGAGTATGCACCTCTAATCCATCTGCTTGCATAAAAATTCGATGTTACTCTGTAACAGAAAATGTACCAAAGAACGACAGCGGCTCCAGATAATAACACTTGAAAATTATTACTATGTGGACTAATCTTGGTCATTGGGGTAATGGTAATAAAAGATAAGAGCATGAACGACAAGAGGAAAATATAGTCACGTTTTCTTTTCTCCATTAATGTAAAGTCGCTCTTTAGGAGTTGTTTATCTGACTCGGAGGGTCCGATATTTTTATTTATCATTTGTCCAGCTTTATTTTGTTCTCAAAGTCAAAGTTGTACCCGAAGCAGTTCATTTGTCCCCGTGGGAACCTTATTAGCAGAGTCCAACATCATGTTCTAATAACCAAAGGCTGGTTTAGAGTATAAGGCGTAAATGAACGAACTATTTATTGGCTTTAGCTTCTCGTCTTTTGTTTTGGTTCCAGCTGCAATGTTATTTCTCAAACCACTTTTACCGAAATCATAATAGATTACGTCAGCCTTCCCAAAAATTGGATTAAAGTTTCGGTGGAAAGTTATTGCCTTGTCGTAAAGTTGGTCGTTGCGTGTAGACATACATATCCTTTTTAGTCCGTATTTCTCCATTAACTTTTTTGATAATGAGTCAGCCGTTTCTAAATATATACAGTCATTCGTTGAAGAGAAATTAACCTTTTTGAGGTGAGTTACTACTGTCTCAAAGTCCTCAATATTTTCACTAACTCTCCAATAATATTTAGAATGCACGCATGACGAGAATGAAAGGAAAAGAATCAGAGGGATTGTCAGTCGAAACTTCATTGGTTTTAATTTTGAACTCTGTCCGAGCCTTACACCCAACATTTGGTTATAACGCGTGCCGACATCAAATTACTGTCAAACGTGCCGGCATGCGTTATAGACTTTGTTGTGGGTAGTAGGTTAAAATTCTCTAAACTCCTTTTCTATCCCGTATTTTATTTTGTCAACTACAAATTCTGTTGCAATTGCGCAGTCAGTGTCGTCCTTTGAGTCTTTAATGTGTCCAACTAACGTGAAACTTTCAAGGTATTCACCTGCTTGTCCTTTTTGCCACATTAGAGTTTTGTCATTTACAAAGTCTATCAATGCCCCTTGAGTCAAAAAATTTGTCGTTGGTGCGATGTCTTTGTCAATTAGGAATTTAAAGTCTGAGTTGTCAACGCTTTTAACTTTCATGTCGATGTTGTCATCACCACAGGCATATTGCATGTAAAAAGCAACGATTGTTATTTCGTCTTTCGTTCCTTTTTTAATGAGTCCAAATGAAACGATCATTGTCAAAATAACTAGAAGTCCAAGTGTAAATTTTGTCTTCATTTTGTTCTTTAACTTATTACCTACAATGTTTTGTGTTTATGGAGTTGCCGGAGTAGGAAGGTTTAAAAATGCAGTGAAACGGAATGTTAAACCTGACCTGCCGCAACTGTCCCACGTTGTGGGACTAAATTAAGAAACGAACTTGAATAAGGACACAACTCCCGGCAATTACTTAAACACGGTGTTGGCGGTAGTGCATTAATCTCTTTTGTTGTATGAAACTAAATACCATTTACTATTCAAATTAATCTTTGTCGGATTTGAAAGTTGCCATTTTTCATACCCCTCAAAGTCTAATACTATGTCTGTAGGAACAATCATTATCATACTGAATTGTTCCATAATAAACTCTTCTAAAAATCCTGAATTTATTATCAAATTCAATTCATTCAGATATTCAGTTGTGCTTGGTTGCCTGTCCCAATATTGTCTTTTCTCAAATTGAACAAACTCTTTTAAAGACTCAGTGTGAAGTCCTAAGTACAAGTCTGGAAATCCAGCTGCCCTTTCCAAGGAATCAACGTTTTCAATTGCCCATTCAATTTTTTTAAATGCACTTCCCATAGCTGACCCAAGCATCAAAGAGTCTCTGAATACTCCTGGAGCAAAATGAACTGTTGCCTTGGAGTGTAAGTTTGAAATCTTTACAAGACGTGTAGGCTCAAACTGGTTTAACACGGCTCTCTTAAGTTTGCTAATGTCAGCGGTGTCAAGCGAATTTGTCGTGATGCGTATTTTAAAAAACCATTCCCCGCACTCAAATACTGATAATTCTGATTTAGAACTCTCTGAGATTGCGGTAAAACCGCTTACTTTGTAACCGTCTTTTTTATAGTAGTCATATCCTTGTTGAGCACTAATTCCTTCTTTAGACACGTTTGCCATGTCTTGCATTGCTTGTAAATATTGATTTCTCAACCGTCCTTCTGTACCATTGCCTGCTGGATATAAGTAAATCGAAAGTGTTGTCTGTCCGTACTTGTATGTGCAACCAATATTTTCCTTCTTCTTATCAAATGAATAAACTCCGACTCTTTGATATGCGTCAATAGATTCGGGAAACTCAACCTTTGTCGCTTGGTGAATATATGTCCCCTTAACTCTTAATTGCTTTGGTTGTTGTCCAAACCCACTTTGTCCAAGTGCTAAAATTATAATAATTAGTATTCCTGTTGTCCTTCTCATTTCTTTTTTGAAATTCTATCTTTTTTATGCATTACCGCCAACGTTTGTGCTTATGTAATACACCTTTTAAATATCTACCAAATTTAAACTAAAAGGCCGGTCTTTTCAGAACCGGCCTCTTACAGTTGGGGTGAATTCCTGTCAGCGACCCACTCCCGGTAAATTTTCTGGCTTGCTTTGTTCATTCGTGAATGATGGCGCATTGCGAACGGATGGATAAACTTCATCCAAGGTATTACCATCGTACAATCGCCCGTTCTTCATTACTTTATTTACGGTATTGGAGTTACGGATATTCTCGAGCGGATTTTTATCGAGGATTATCAAATCGGCCAGTTTGCCTGCTTCAATGCTTCCTAAATCACCATCAAGGCCAATTGCTTTTGCTCCATGAATGGTAGCGACTTTCAATGCATTGTGGTTGCTTAATCCACCGGAAGCAACGCTCCATAATTCCCAGTGATAACCCAATCCTTGTAGCTGTCCATGCGAACCAACTCCCGCATTCCCTCCTGCATTCACAAGGTCATTCACAAATTTTGAATGATCTTCGAAAACATGCTCCTCCTTCATAAACCATCCTGGTCTCCTGCGTGACTTTTCATCGAGCTCAGATTTCGCAGTGAAGTGATTTAGTTTAGGATCACCATTTACGTTTTCTGTAGCATAATAAAAGTTCTCTGCCCATGGGCCTCCATAGGCTACAAGCAAGGTTGGCGTGTACGTCATTTTAGATTCCGCCACAGCGGTCGTAAAATCTTTGTACAATGGATAGATCGGAAATGCATGCTCATGACCTGAATAGCCATCAATCAGGTTCGTCATATTCAATTTGAAATCCAGACCTCCTTCTGTGGTAGGCATCAGGTTTTGTTCTTTACAACCCTGAATAATCCATTGACGGTGCTGGCGATTTCCTGTCAGGTACATTTTGATCGTTTTTGTATTGAAATATTCTGAGTACTGTTTCAAAATATCACGCGTCTGATCAGCATCCTTCAGGTTATAACGATTGTACAGGAATCCCGGACCTGTGCTGTAAATTCTTGGTCCAACAATCTGTCCTGTCTCAACCATATCGCCATACGTAAGTACATCGGTTGTTGAGGTTTGAGGATCGCGGGTTGTTGTTACACCGTAAGCGAGGTTGGCCGCATACACCCAAACCTGATTTTTATGAATTCCCCATGCCGGCCACATGTGCGAGTGGGTATCAACAAATCCCGGAATAATTGTCTTGCCCTGCACGTCCATCTTTTGAACAGAACCATCCACTGTAATGGAGCCTGCAGCACCAACTTGTTTGATACGGGCATTCTCAATTAAAATATCTCCCCTCTCAATGATTTCATCGCCTTTCATAGTAATGATGCGGGCATTCTGTAACAACATTTTTCCGGCAGGAATATCTTTTTGAACAGTTACTTTGATGCGAATTTCACCTGGCTTGTAGGACTCGTCTTTCTTGTCATCCTTCTTTTCATCTTTCTTCGCTACAGCAGTTGAGTCTTTCTTAACCTCATCTTTTTTCTCATCCTTCTTTCCCTCTCCTTCTTCTTTCGCTTTCTCTTCAGCTGCTTTCTTTTTCTTCAGCACCAGGTCTTTGATTTTAGCAGAATCGAGGTTGTAGGTAAAGAATGCATTACCCAATGTGAAATACGCAATCTTACCGTTGTCATTCCAGCTCGGAAACTCTCCTCCTATTTTGGTCAGCTTACGGGAAGGAAATGC
>DASTYM010000244.1:0-6733 GCA_035764995.1 Cyclobacteriaceae bacterium
GGGATTTTCTGACTTTTTGATGCTTATTCCATATGGAGGATTTCCTATGACGATATCAAAACCCTTATCAACTCCAAACATCCATGTTGGAGAAAAAAAAGGGCTAATCTTATTCTCGTCAAACGGATTCCATTGATCAATATTCTCTAAGAAGGTATCGACCTCCTTGAAGCTTCTTCTTAAAGTGGAAAAGTCTTTCTTTATTTGATTCTTCTTCGACTCATACTCATCAATGATCTCTTCCTTTTTCTTGTTTTTTAAAGCCGCATCAAAATACTGATTTCTAATTTTAATTAGCTCTGGTATTTCACGAGCCAAGTTAACCATTGATGCCGCCCTTGGTATATTTACATCAGCGATATACTTATTATATAAGGTATCAAATCCTGAATCAACTAGACTATTTGCACAGACAAACTTAAAGTCGAGATTAGGTAGTGGTTTAACACCAAAATTGTGCTTGGGATCGTTCGGTTTATAATCTTCTTCAAGTACGAGACTTAACCACGCCCTTAACCTCGCTATTTCTATTGCCATCGGCATAATATCTACGCCATAGATGTTCTGACTAAGAATGTCCTTTTTTAATTCATAACTAGATTTGACAGTTCCAAGTAGTTCATGAAGCTCTACCAGCTTATGTAGTATTCCCATTGGAAAAGCCCCAGACCCACAGGCAGGATCTAAGATTTTTATGTTTTCTATGGCTGTTAATGCATCGGACTTTTTAGTCTTAAGTTTTTCTGGCCATGCGGGATTAGCAGCAAATACCGCAACCAGTTCTTCATCCTTAATACTCAATGAGGATGCCAAATAAGCCTTAATACTTTCGTTAACCATGTAATCAACTATCTCACGCGGTGTGTAAAAAGCACCGAACGCTTTTCGTTGATTGGCTAACTTTTCTGTTTCCTCATTTTGGCTTGCTAGCAAATTTTCAAAAATCCTTCCCAGCATTTCTGGGTCCACAGCCACCTGCTGATACTGACTATTACTTTCGTCCACGGTAAAGTCATAGCTTTCAAGAATTTCAACAAATGGCTTTAGCCAATCGTCCAATTTTAAATCTCGAAAGAGTCTGTCCTCATCACTCTCATCAAACAAACCACCATTTAAATATGGTATCTTCTCAAATAGTTTTTCGTGGGTTAAAGGGTTTCTATCTTGAACTTTGGTGTTCAATGTCTCAAAGAATAATTTGAGCAATACATTCTGATAAAAATTCTTAGTGGTTTCCACGGACTTTTTACCAATTAAATCCTGAGAAATAATTCCTTTTTCTTTTAGGAACCAACAGAAAATATATCGGCCAATCATACGAACAGTAAATTGCTTTACCTGATTTTCTGTGGCCTTAGAAGACTGAATCCTTACTATACCTATTAGGGCGTCAAAACGCTCCTTAATCTGCTTGTAGAATTCTTTGTTTACTTCTTTTATATCTAGCGATTTCCAAAATAGGTCGGCTATTTCAGTTTTATTCTTATTGGCAATACCTTGCCACTGCTGAATAATTTTATTGTACTGAGTATTGGTTAAACGACTTCTAAAAGAAACCACTCTCTTTTGATCACCATGATTAAAAATAAGTATAAGCTTGTCATACGCAGGTGTCGCAACAAAGTGAATAAAATAAGGAGCTTTAGTTATAGATCGCAATGGAGCTGGTGTATTCTGATAACTCTCTGCACCAGGATCATTATCAACAAGTTGGCTGATGTAATCCTTTTTTAATTTCTTGAGTACTGCAAAACGAATTCGAATAGGTTGATTGTCGGCACTAAGTCTGTACAGTTGAGACTGTACCGTTTTAGGTGCATTCTCAAGATAATCCTTCAGTTTTTGAGTTTTGGGAGCAAGTAACTGTGGAGTGTTACCTGAATTTGCCTCAATCCCTAACCAACCCATAAGTGCAAAGGCAAAATCGAGAATACTCTCGCGATCTTGTTTTGAAGCGAGTTGTTGAAGACTATTATTTAAATCGTTTAAGGTCATCTAAGCAAAAAGTTGAATAATTTCATTTAACGGAGCTTTCTCGGTTTTTTCGTCTGGTCTATATTGATAGGCAAGACTCATGAATTGCTTCACAAGGTCATCGCCAATATGTTTGCCATGCCTATTCATTCGGTTAACTAGTCTCACAAGTTTCAGGTTTTGCTTGTTAATATAAGCGTTTTGTGAAAAGATAATACAATTGTAAACCCGCTCTATTTCCTCAACGGCATATCCGTATTCCTGCATTTTTGCCACCAAGAAGTTAATAGCATTTCGCTGAGGTTCATTGTAACGGTTACTATGTTCATCTTCTGCAAACTGATACTGTTGGATGAAATTCGAGATATAAGATTCGGTTTCAGGTTTGTTCTTGAAATTATCTTTGAATCTTTGGTTTTGGTCACTTGTGGCTTTAATAGACAGCAGACCTTCAGTCGTAGTTAAGAGTTCTCCTATTTTATCCCGACTAAAAGCGACAAAGTATCCTGCCTCGTCTGCGCTATCCGTCAAATGAGCTAAGTGAACAAATTCATCTTCTTCCTTTCTCATTTGGATTTTGCCCCACTTTCCTTTCGGCAGATATTTAATCTTTCCTTTGTAGGAATCAGAAAAATTGGAACTTCTATCAAAATCCCGAAGGTCATCCATAAATAAATCTTCTGCTGCCAGAAGTTCGGATGTCTCAAATATTTTTCGGAAGGCTTCAAGTCGTTTCTTCTCGTCCCTGCTATAAAGTTCTTCAGTAAAGTCGATAGGAATTGGTTCTTCATCTAGAACAGACTGATCTGATCCAATCGTATATCTGATCAAATTAATTTTGTCCTGAAGCTTACGGACTAGTTGAAGATAACTTTCTAACTGTTCAGTAGGTCTAAAATTATAAATGAAAATCTCCTCGTGCTTAGTGCCAAGTCTGTTGATCCTTCCGTTCCTTTGAATCATTCGGACAGGATTCCAATGCAAATCATAGTTAATAATTATTCCACAGTCTTGTAAATTCTGTCCTTCCGATAATTTGTCAGTCGCGATAAGAAAATCAATCTCCTTTTCTCCTGACTTCAATTGATACTTTTTTGAAACGGGGGCAAATCTTCGGGCGTAGTCTTCAATTTCTCCCTTTGTACCTAATGCGAATTCGATGTTTTTATTTTTCCTTAAGAGTTTAGGTAACTCAGATTGTAAATAATAGAGAGTATCTGCGAAATAGGTAAAAATTAAAACCTTATTCTCCTCATTGTCATCTAGTTTGTCCGCAAGCACTTTTATTTTATGATCCTTCTTTATTAGCAGGGCGACTTGTTCTTTGAGTATGGAAATGATCATCAAATCCTTTTCAATATCAGCCTTTAGTTGCTTAACATTAAACACTCCTTCGTCTGCAGGAATTGAAATAAATCCTTCTTCTTTATCTTCAAATGTTGTGATGTCAAAGTCCAACTCATCAGCCTCTGAGTTCTCTTCGCTATAGGCATCAATAGCCTTGTTGAGTTGTGCAAGATTCTTTACTGAAATTATCTTATTGTATTTATCAAGCTTCTCTTTAAAATCAGTCAGTTTACGATCGTAGCTTTCAATTGATTTATTGATTGAAAAAAGTGAAGATTCTAGACGTTTTAAAAAGACAGTGCGAAAAATCCCATAAATACCAATCTGTCTTGAAAGTTCTCGGTTCTCGTCAGCGTTCAGTTGTAGTTCTCCTCTTTTTCTTCCATAATATGCATGTCTATAGATATTATATCTGTAGCAAGGAAAACCTAAGGCTAGAAGGCCAGAATAAATAATTTCAAGTGATGAGTTGATTGGTTTTTCTCTTTCTGTATAATGTTCGGTTAAATCTAAAGGATGAGCCAGATATTCAAGTTCTGCAAGGCTGCTGATTGTGTATTTAAAGGCTTCTATTAATAATGGATTCCTTTCCGCTATTTTTTCCAATTGGGATTTGAATTGGTTTGGAACATCGTATTCCATATTATCTGGAATAGACTTAGGAAATTTTTGAAGCTTGCCATTGATCTCCAACCCTTCTGGATATTCCTTTTCAATTCCCTGCCTTGTCCTTCGTACAATAAACCTGTTTAGTAAAGGAGTCAGTTGTTCTTTTATTGGCTGATAGTCTATGAAGCCTAATTCTCTGATCTGCCTTCTCATATCAGCTTGAAGCAACTCAAGCCGTTCTTTCAATGTAAAGTATTTTTGTTTTGATCTATCATAAAATCTTCCAAGCTTAAATATATCTCCACCAGACCCCAGCATTATTTGATTGGTTAGGTCGGAGAGTTGATTATTTATCGGAGTTGCTGTAAGCAGGAGAGTTCTTGCATTTTCATTCTCTTGCCTCCATTTAATAAATACATCAAACCGATTTCCACCGGATGTCCGAAGGTTATGACTTTCATCAAAGACGAATAAGCCAACTGGAATTGACTTTAGGTTTTCTTTTACGTCCTCAATTTTAACAGTGTCCTGCAAACTGTAGATTTCAGGTATATGGATCATTCTGAAATCATCAAAGGCTTTTCTCCATTGCGGAACTAAACCGGCTGGCGCAATCACAACAACTCGCTGATTGAGTATTTGTTTGTAATACTCAATCACCTTTATCGCAGTGTATGTTTTACCAAGGCCAACTGAATCGGAAAGCATGGCAACGCTTTGGCGTTCAAGTTTCTTAATTAAGCTATTGGCGTTTTGAATTTGAAATTTCAGTAATTGAGGTTTCCCTGTTGTTGGGTCATCAATTGAAACTTTGTTCTCTTTTTCATCTTGTAAGTCCTGTCCGTAAATTCTGTACAACGCATGAATGTACATTTCGTATGCACTGTAGCAAAGGCCACCATGCTTACTAAGCTCTAAAACTTCTTCTTTGAAGGTTTGTGACCATTCTTCACTAGAACTCCAAAGTTCCTCAAACCAAGTTCTGTGCGATGGGTGTTGAGATAGATTTTTCCTAACAAAATTTACAGTTGCATTGTTGTCTTCAAACTGATTCAACTCAAGGTTGCCAAACAATCCTTGTTTTGTAAAATTGGAACTTCCAATAATACCAACTGCATTCTCCTCGTCACTCCCAAAAATGTAACACTTAGCGTGAAGAAAGTTTTTCCTATAAACCTTTATGTCTAATTTCTGTTTTTGGCCTATGTACTTACCAAGTAGATCAGCTACTTTCTGAAACTCCTCTTTCAGCTGTAAGTCTTCAAGGTCTTTCTTTAGATACTTTTCAGGAAAATCGGGATCTTGTTTAGCTGGGTTTTTTACTTGATAAGCTCTCACAGAAGGTTCCTCACCCAGTAGCAATCTAAAAGTTGTGTTTTCTCTTTCAAGAAATGCTTTCAGTTCATCGTAAATCTCAACCATCCCAGGTAAGTCCCAATAACCAGTTGCAATTGATATTTGCGTAAAAGCTTTGTTAGATATTAGCTCTTTGATGGCAATACCTAATTGATACTCGTTAGATGAGTTGTCAATAAGCTTAAGTCCTTGCTTCATTTTTTAAATTTCTTCTTTACAATATTCAATGCCTCGTTTGCTAGTTTCTTCTCTTCGCCAACTGCAGACTCTACTCTGTCTGCAAGCCATAGTGTTAACAGTTCATCTAAGTCCGCGTGTATGAACTCGGCTATTTTTACAACCTGTTCCTTACTTGCATTCCTGTCACCGCGCTCAATTTTACTCATTAGAGCCGTGTCTACTTCAAGATGTGCTGCAACTTGTCTAAGGAGTAACTCCTGTTTCTCCCGTAGTTCCCTTAACCTTTGTCCGAAGTAATTCAAGTTTCTGTTGTTTGACTTGTCAAATATTGTCAAATATAGTGCATGAAATAATGGAGTGAAAATTTATTTGTTGCCTGTCGCGGGCTGGTGAATTTGGCTCTTTTGGCTGCTTTGGATGTGCGGTGGGGTTTGAGCGGCAGCCAAATGTGCCAAATGCAGGGCGGTTAATTCTGGGGGAAATCTTCTTAAAAATGCGAAGGGTCGGCTGTATTATTTTTTAGTCAGTCCCACGTTTAATTTTCTTAAAGTCCAAGGTGTCCCGAAGCCGTTCACTTGTCCCCGCGGGAAATCTTTGTTAGTAGAGTGTCCACCGTTTTTTTTTGAAACACAAATTTGTCCGGGCCCTATTGCTACCAACGTTTATGTATAAGAGGTGGCGCTGAGCAAAAATAAAAAATATCCCTCCTTATCAGCGCCATCTCTTATACATTTTGTTGTGTGCCGTTTTCTTTCACTCACTCTAATATCGAAGCCTTGTCACTCTTTAAAATTTCCGATTGTATCACTATGGCGAATTCAAATCGAAATGTCCCAACGTTTTCGAATTCATGACTGATTCCATGTCGTGCGTCATTTCCAAAAAACACATTTGTTGTCCCTGGGGTGGTGTCCCAATAGTATGATACTTTTTTGTCGGTCAGCACCTTGCCGACTATGTCGTACCAACCCTCGATGATTACCAAATTGTCGGACAGGTAGTGGTAAATCTCATTCTCCTTAGTCAAGTCAATTCCCGTCAGATTTAGAAATTCAATTAGTTCGTCCGAAAATATTTTGTTTCGATTATTCAGATAGAATTTTATGATTGGGTCTTGTCCCTGATAAAATTCCGTGTCACTTGTCAGGCGGCTATAAATGTCTCTATTAAAGTCGATGTCGACTTCAAAGTCATTGTCCCGAAATTTCAATTCTTTTTTCAAGTCGTCCCTTTGTTAAGAAAATGGCACACAACGTTTGTGTTTATA
>DASTYM010000245.1:0-8514 GCA_035764995.1 Cyclobacteriaceae bacterium
GTGGCGGAAGTGAATGCATACACAAACAGTGAAGGCGGATTGATTCAACCCAACGCAAAGCCTGGTGATTTTAAATACCTGGATAAAAACGGTGATGGCCAGATTGACGACCTCGATCGTGTATTCTCAGGATCGTATCAACCTGTTGCCTATTTTGGGCTTGACCTGGGTGCGACCTTTAAACGTTGGGATTTCAGTATGAGCATTTATGGCAACGTGGGTAACGAAGTGTACAATGGAAAAAAAGCAGTGCGCGTTGATGCAAGAGATAATGTTGAAAAAGATGTTGTATACAATCGCTGGACAAGCTCGAATCATACACAAACAGAACCTCGTGCGAATGAAGGTAATTTACCGGCATCCGATTATTTCGTTGAGGCAGGCGACTTTTTACGCATCAATAACCTGACGGTTGGTTATACACTTCCGCAAACAATTTTACAACGAATAAAAATTTCGAGTCTGCGAGTGTTTGCTACCTCACAAAATTTGCTCACAATAAAAAAATTCAGCGGCTTTACAGCCGAGTTGCCAGGTGGTCCGCTTAATTCGGGAATCGAGCTAAGTGCGTATCCTACTACACGAACAATTGCGGTCGGATTAAATGTTGGATTTTAAAATGCGCATGGGTATGAAAAAAATCTCTTGGATAAAATTTAGTTTGCTCCTCTCCCTGTTCTCGGGTGTTACCATTTCCTGTAGCGATGATTTCCTGGATGTGGCCGTTCAGGGTGGCGTTAATACTTCTTCTGATCCGGAACTTGCCCAAAAACTGGTAACAGGAGTTTACAGCAGCCTGATGCAAGGTGATTCGTGGGGCAATGGTGATGTTCATGGATTTGCATTCATATCAGCCAGCAGCATTATGTCGGACGATGCCGACAAAGGAAGTACTCCTACAGATCAAGCCGTGCCGGTTGGTGCGATGGATAATTTTACTGTAACACCCACCAATAAGTTTTGCGAAACGTTATGGAGCGGTCATTATAATAGTATTGGTGCCGCCAACCAGGCATTAAAAGCGTTGGAAGATCCCAATATTGAAGAGGGATTAAGAAACCAACTCAGTGGCGAGGTTCGTTTTCTGCGAGCTTACATGTATTTCAATCTTGTGCGCATGTTTGGCGGAGTGCCGTTGGTCTTGCGCGTTCCGATTGATGCAAATGATGCAAACACCGACCCTGTGTTTCAAACAAGAGCCACCGTAGATGAAGTGTATACAAGCATTATCGAAGATCTCACATTCTCTATCGATAATCTTCCACTGAAAGGAGTGCTTGCGCCTGGTCACGCTTCAAAAGGTGCAGCGCAATCATTGCTTGCCAAGGTTTACATGTACAAGGCCTCTGCTTCCACGAATCCAAATCCCACTGCCGATTGGCAGCAAGTTTATAATCTAACGGATGCAGTTATTACTTCAGGAAGGTATTCTCTTGTAGCTGATTATGCTATGATCTGGAGACAGGCGGGTGATAACAACAGTGAATCAATCTTTGAAGTACAAACCGGAGAATTTAACAACGCCAACTTTAATCCTGATTTATATACTGTTTGCCAGGGGCCGCGCCAGGGTGGTGTTGGCGGCTGGAACGATTTAGGCTGGGGTTTCAATAATCCAAGCATTTCGTTACTGAATGCGTATGAGCCTGGTGACCTGAGAAAAGCTGCAACCATAATTTTTATTGATAATTCAGGTACGCACAAAGGCACCGTCTTATGGGATGGGTTCAGAGTACCCAGTAAAGATTCAGTTGAAAACCTGTACTATAATTATAAAGCCTACACAAGCCGCGATAAAGAACAGTACGCAAACAGCAACGATAAAAACAGACCGAAAAATATTCGAATCCTTCGTTATGCAGATGTTCTGCTCATGAACGCAGAAGCGTCCGTTCACTTAGGAATAGGTGATCCTGACGGAAAAATTAACCTTCTGCGGGATCGGGCAGACCTGGCTCCAAAATCAGGCGTTACTATTAATGATATCTGGCAGGAAAGAAGAGTAGAGTTAGCCATGGAACACGATCGGTTCTGGGATTTAGTAAGACAAGGTAACGCAGCAGCTGTTATGCACGCTGCAGGCAAAACCAATTTTGTTGCAGGTAAGCATGAATTGTTGCCCATACCAAACTCTCAAATTTTATTAAGCGGAAATAAGTTGGTTCAAAATCCTAATTACTAATACTAATGTATAAATCGGAAAGAACCATACTGAATCTGGATTCCCGTGGCTCTCCACCATGAGAAACTAAAGCATTACAAACTAAACTAGATAAGGAACAAACAATTTAAACTAACTCAAGATGAAAAAAACAATCAAGTATTTATTAACAGGTAGCGCAGTACTGATAATGGGTGTGGTAGTACTGGTCTCATGCAGTGATGATGATAAGCCGCTGCCAAAAATTGATGGTTACAATAACTCCGATGAAGTTGCTGAAGCAAACCTGCTGGCTAACTGGACTTTTGACGGAACCTATGCAGAAGATGAATCAGGTGCCACACCACTCGCAGGTTCTGCGGGTACATTTGGTACAGTTGGTTTTGAAACCGGACAAATTGGCCAGGCATTAAAACTAACCGCTGGTGCATTACGCTATCCAAACATTGATGCACTCAATACGGCTGATGGGCTCGCCAACTTTACCGTGAGTATGTGGGTTAAGATTAATAACAACGGTGGCACCACGGCAGCAGGATACTCAATATTATTCGGATTATTCCCTGATGGACTTACTGCAGGTACAGTTGGAGATTTTATGTGGGGAAACATTAACATGGCCGCAGAAACAGGATGGTTTAAGGCTTCTAATGCTCAGCCTGATACGCTGGTTTTAAAGGGTCACTTTGTTATCAAAAATTCTGATGGAACGATCAACGGACAAGACAACAGACCTGATCCAAGAGGTAACCCTCCTGTAGGTGTGTTTAAGCACACAGGCGAATGGGTACATTTTGTTGCACGCTGGAATTCAACCGATCGCAAGTTTACTATTTTCGGAAACGCTACATCAATTGGTGCGTATACGCAACGCGGCACTGCTCCACCAGCACTTCCGTTAAGAATGAATGTTCCATGCAGCCCCGTTTTCGGAAACGGTGCAACCAAATTGTTAGGATTTACCAATAACCCTGACCAGCAAACATGGTCACCTATGGCAACAGCTTCTATTGATGATGTTCGCGTGTATAACACCGCAATTACAGATGCAGAAGTTACTGCCTTGTACAATTTAGGTGTCGCTGGCAGATAATTTTTTATAAAGTTTTGTTTAAGGTTTGGAGGGTTTCCGGAAACGGGAACCTTCCTTATTAAAAGTGTTTACTTTTTTTACTTGTGAGATTCTTTCCGTTCCTTTTTTTTGCCCTCATAATCTTCTTTTCCTGTTCAGACGAAAGTAAACCTGAACCGGATCCGTTAACTATTATCTCATTAAAAATTGATGGAGTTGAGAAATTGGGATCCACTAACATGAGAGATATTTCGAGAACCGCTAGTTTTGAAATTACATTCTCCGCTCCAATCGATCCAAAATTTGCCACCGTAGAGTTCATAGATATCAGTGGAAGCGAACAATTCTCATACACGCTTTCTAATAAAGACCAAACAGTCGCACTGACTTCAACTCAACCATTACAACACTTATATCGCTACCTTTTCTATGTTTCACATGAAGTGAAAGGGAAGAAGGGCGAAACGTTAGCAGATCAATTCAGCCAGTATTTTTATACCGTGCTGGACCCCTCTCCAAAAAAAGCACTGCTTCCCAATGACGAAGACAATGATGCAGACAATACCAACGATCTTCTCTCAGTGGTTCAGCAACAAACATTTAAATACTTCTATGACTTTGCGCATCCTGCCAGCGGTATGGCCAGGGAAAGAAATACTTCAGGCAACACGGTAACGAGTGGTGGCTCCGGTTTTGGAATCATGGCCCTCATCGTTGGGATGGAACGAGGCTTTATCACTCGTGCAGAAGGCCTCACACGCATGGATTTAATTCTGGATTTCCTCGAAACCGCAGATCGATTTCATGGCGTATGGCCGCATTGGTTGAATGGCAATACGGGCGATGTAATCCCTTTCAGTGCAAACGATAATGGCGGTGACCTCGTTGAAACATCTTTCCTTATACAAGGGCTACTTACATTTCGACAATATTTGAATCCTGGAGTTACTGAAGAAAATTCGTTGATCAACCGAATCAACGTTTTATGGCATGGTGTAGAATGGGACTGGTATCGAAGATGTGAGCCCACCTGCCAGAATGTTTTATACTGGCACTGGTCGCCCGACAAAAACTGGGTAATGAATTTTGCGATGTATGGATATTTTGAAGAACAGATTACCTACTTCCTCGCTGCTGCCTCTCCTACGCATTCCATCCCTAAAATTGTTTACAGCAATGGATACGGTAAGAACGGGGCTATCGTGAAGAATAATACGTATGAGGGAATTGTGCTCCCACTCGAAAGTCCGGCACCGCTTTTCTGGGTGCAGTATTCGTACCTCGGTCTCGACCCGCATTTCACCGATGACTACGCAAACTATTGGACTCAGAATGTAAATGCATCACTCATCAATCAGAAATACTGCATCCGAAATCCGAAAAATTTTGTTGGCTACAGCGATGCGTGTTGGGGACTTACTTCGAGCGATAATCAAAACGGTTATAGTGCTCATTCACCCGGCAACGACCTCGGTGTAATCACACCAACGGCTGCCCTCTCATCATTCCCTTACACTCCGGCCGAGTCAATGAAGGCGCTGAAGTTTTTTTACTACACAATGGGTGACAGACTTTGGGGAACATACGGCTTTTACGATGCCTTCAATCCTACTGAAAACTGGTACGCCACTTCTTATTTGGCTATCGACCAGGGGCCTATTATTGTGATGATTGAAAATTATCGCACCGGACTGTTGTGGAATTTATTTATGTCGGCACCTGAAGTGCAGGTGGCCAGAAATGAACTAGACTTTAATTAATCAACTCATGAAAAGACTTTTTATCTATTCCCTGTTTCTAGCGGCTGTCTCCTTTGCAAGTTCATGCAAAACAAAAACGGAAGAAGTAAAGGAAACTCCACTTGCGATTTCTGATGACTCCCTGATGACACTGGTGCAGTACCAGACCTTTCAATATTTCTGGGATAATGCCGAGCCTGTTTCCGGATTGGGTCGTGAACGAACGCACATGGACAATAACTATCCGGCTAACGACAAACACATTGTTACTACAGGAGGATCAGGCTTTGGTCTGATGGCTATCCTGGTGGGCATTGAGCGCAAATTTATTACACGCGAACAAGCTGTTGAACGATTTACGCACATTGTTAATTTTCTGGATACAGCCGATCGCTTTCACGGAGTGTGGCCACATTGGTTAAATGGTGAAACGGGAAAAGTAAAGCCCTTCAGTCCGAAAGATGATGGTGGGGACTTGGTAGAAACCGCTTACCTCGTTCAGGGATTGATTGCGGTACGCGAGTATTTCAAAGATGGCAATGACGCAGAGAAAGCACTTGCATCTAAAATTGATAAACTCTGGAGAGAAGTCGAATGGGACTGGTACACCAATAAAAAAGATGTGTTGTATTGGCACTGGTCACCCAATAATCAGTGGGCTATGAATTTCCCGATTGGCGGGTATAACGAATGTTTGATCACGTATGTGCTGGCAGCAGCCTCACCTACCCACTCCATAAAACCTGAAGTGTATCACAAAGGCTGGGCACGCAACGACAGCATTAAATCAACACGGGTGTTTTATGATCTTGAAACCGTTCTTGATCATTATGAGAGCAATGACAATCCGGTTGGGCCGTTGTTTTGGGCTCACTATTCGTATCTCGGGCTGGATCCAAGAAATTTAAAAGATCGATACGCAGATTATTGGGCATTGAATCAGAATCATGCATTGATCATTTATAAATACTGTGTCGATAACCCAAAACATTTTGAAGGGTATGGGCCAACCTGCTGGGGACTTACCTCGAGCTACTCGATAAAGGGCTATGCAGGCCATAACCCTTCCGAAGATTTGGGCGTGATATCGCCTACAGCTGCCCTTTCCTCTTTTCCTTACACACCGAAAGAAAGTATGCAGATGTTAAAATTTTTATACGCGCCTGTTCGGGATAGTCTGGTTGGACCGTATGGTCCATACGATGCGTTCAGTTTTTCATCACATTGGTTGCTGCCTCATTACCTCGCAATCGATCAGGGGCCAATACCTGTGATGATTGAAAATCACCGAACCGGATTACTATGGAAATTATTTATGAATGCTCCGGAAGTAAAATCCGGATTAGACAAACTCGGTTTCACTTATTAAAAATATTTTTTTCAGACATAAACCTCGCCCTCATGAGATCAATTTTCATTTTATTTATCTGCTTCATCCTGTTTTCCTGCTCGCAATCATCCAAAAAAACAACCAGCATTGATCAACGGGTTGATTCGCTTTTGCAACTGATGACGCTCGAAGAAAAAATCGGGCAACTCAATTTGCCTTCGGCTGGTGAATTCACAACCGGACAAGCTGAAAATTCTGACATCGCTAAAAAAATAGAACAAGGCAAAGTAGGCGGACTCTTTAATATAAAGTCCGTAGCGCGAATTAAGGAGGTGCAGCGCATCGCTGTTGAAAAAAGCCGGCTTAAAATTCCGTTGATTTTTGGGATGGATGTCATTCATGGCTATGAATCGGTTTACCCGATTCCCCTGGGACTAAGTTGCACGTGGGATATAGCGTTGATTGAGCAAGCTGCACGCTTAGCGGCCCAGGAAGCCAGTGCAGATGGAATTAACTGGACGTTCTCACCGATGGTTGACCTGGCTCGCGATCCACGTTGGGGAAGAATTTCAGAAGGAAATGGCGAAGACCCTTTTCTCAGCGCAGCAATCGCGAAAGCTATGGTTCATGGTTATCAGGGCGATCTTACTGCCAACAATAACATTCTGTCGTGCGTAAAACATTATGCATTATATGGTGCTGCTGAAGCAGGGCGTGACTATAATACAACTGATATGAGTCGATACAGAATGTACAACGAGCACTTTCCTCCTTACAAAGCTGCTGTAGAAGCTGGTGTTGAAAGTGTGATGGCGTCATTCAATGAAATTGATGGTATTCCTGCCACTGCGAACGAGTGGTTGCTCACCGAAGTACTGCGCAAGCAATGGGGGTTCGATGGTTTCGTGGTTTCAGATTACACCGGAGTGAGCGAAATGATCGATCATGGGCTAGGTGATATTCAAACTGTATCCGCGAAAGCGCTGAAAGCGGGATTGGACATGGATATGGTGAGTGAAGGATTACTGAACACACTTGCAAAATCAGTTAAAGATGGATTGGTATCTGAAAAACAAATTGACGAGGCCTGTCGCAGAATTCTGAAAGCGAAATTCAAACTGGGTTTGTTTGATGATCCTTACAAATACTGCAATGAAGAGCGGGCTAAAAATGAAATCTTCACAGCAGCCAATCGCGCAAAAGCCAGAATGATTGCCACGCAAAGTTTTGTGCTACTCAAGAACGCAAAAAAAACGTTACCACTCAAAAAATCAGGTACTATTGCTTTAATAGGACCCCTTGCCGATGCCAAAGAAAACATGACGGGTACGTGGAGCGTTGCAGCCCGAAACGCTGAATCCATTTCGTTACTTGCCGGTTTGCAAAAAGCTGTGGGGCAAAATGCAAAAGTTGTTTACGCAAAAGGCTCGAACCTGACAGAAGATAAAGTGCTGGAAGAAAACTCCACCTTGTTTGGAAAAACACTGCATCGCGATCCTCGTTTAGCAGCTGACATCCGAAACGAAGCATTAAAAATTGCGCAGCGTGCCGATGTAATCATTGTAGCCTTAGGTGAATCGGCTGAAATGAGTGGTGAGGCTTCGAGCCGTTCAAATATTGAAATACCAGAAACACAACGTGAGCTTTTGCAAGCTCTGTTAAAGACAGGCAAACCTGTAGTACTTGTTCTATTCACCGGAAGGCCATTGGTTTTAAAATGGGAACATGAAAACGTACCGGCTATTTTAAACGTGTGGTTCGCAGGAAGTGAAGCCGGTGATGCCATCAGTGATGTATTGTTTGGCGATGTAAATCCCTCAGGAAAATTGAGTACAACATTTCCGCAAAATGTGGGTCAGATACCAATCTACTATGCACATAAAAACACTGGCAGACCATTAGCAGAAGGAAAATGGTTTCAAAAGTTTCGTTCCAATTACCTGGATGTTTCCAACGACCCAGTCTACCCTTTTGGGTATGGATTGAGTTATACCACTTTCGAATACAGTGAACCATCGTTGAGTGCTGCTGAAATGAAAGCAGGTGATTCGCTTAGGGTTCAGGTAACGGTGAAGAACACCGGAGCGGTAGCAGGTAAAGAAATTGTACAACTTTATATACAGGATTTGGTTGGATCAGTGACACGGCCTGTGAAAGAGCTGAAAGGGTTTCAAAAAATTTCGCTGGAACCCGGTGAATCAAAGCAGGTTAC
>DASTYM010000246.1:0-4469 GCA_035764995.1 Cyclobacteriaceae bacterium
CCGGTTTTGTTGTTGGAGAAAATGTCATCTACACTGGCATTTACTCTGGAACTTTTTAGATGCGAGTAAGCATCATCAGACCATCTTGAATGACCCATAGTTTTAAATATTTAAAGTGTGAAATTTTGGTTTTCCGTAAAGCTTTAACAAGAGTTTTCTAAACTCATCGTAGGTCGTAAATGCGTCATGCTGCGGCTTGGTCAGAAAATCGATCAGTTCATTGTTGCATGTTTTTTTTAATCGAATGCCATTTCCTGATTTATCCCCCAATAAATAGAGCGCGGTTCTTTTAGTGGTGATAATGTCGGTATACGGGATCGCAGTCTTCTTATCGAGCACGATCGGAGGGTACCAACTCAAATACCTTCCAGAAACAGTTGCCAATGACTCGTTTAGGGCCGACATGTGATAAAACGAAACGCAAACAATTCCATGATTCTCTGGCAGGATGTAAAAGGATTCGGGATTAATTCCATTGTGAGAAAATCCCATTTGATGTAGCCACGACACAAACTCAAGTATGCGGCTGGTAATCCAGTTCACATGTTCTACAGACAGCTGTAGGTGTGTCAACGGAACGATTCTATCGGCATTTTTCAACAACAGAGCATCACCTTCCATCCTCATTTCTGATGGTAAATATTTTTTGAAATGCTGCGAAGTGGTATCGCGCAGTGAGTTTAGCCGGTTGTAGTTGATGAGTGATTTCTCTAAAAAAGTTTTGTCACCTGTAAATCTCAAAGACCTTTCATTTAGGACTTGAATTACGCCTGCATCATCTTCAATTTTTTCCTGATCTTCCAGTTGTTGCTTGAAAAGATTCAATTTTGTGATTGCTTCATTTGAGCCGGGGTCAGCGCAAACATCGGGATGAATCAATTTCACGAACGAATGGTATTCTTTACGGTAATGGAGTCGACTGAAAATCTCCTGTGGATTTTTGGCATTCAATATTCTCGAAATGAGGGATGTGGCTTCCACAGCTTATAAATATTTTAAAACAGAGTAAACCATAAGACCATTTTGATCAGTCGGCAGTTCTTTGTACGAATTGGTCGCACAGATTAAGTCAATATGCGGAATGGTATATCCCTTGCTGAAAACTCCGTGACTTACGATGAGGATTATTTTTCCTGCATTTTTTTCTTTGAGAGCTTCTCCTATTCCTGAAAATGTTCTACCGCCATCACAAATATCATCCACGACAACGCAGGTTTTACCTTTTAGATCTGATTCAAACACTTTGAAATTTGACAGTTTGCCCGTTTCAACATTGCGTGTTTTAATACCTTCAATCACCCGGTGATGATTGAGAAACGTTGCCAGACCGTGTATCTTTTTAAGAGCTCCGGCATCTGGAGAAACGAGGAAGTAAGATTCCTTTTCATTGCTGTCTTTTAATACGCTTTGTATGGCATCCTTTACATAATGATGGTTGGGAATCGCTTTGCACGATTCAATCAGCGCAGTCGAAACATCAGAATGTGGATCAAAAACCTTGACGCTGCTAAATTTTGCCTGGTTTAAGATTGAAGCAATAACTTTTAATGTAAACGGTTCACCCTCCGTCATTACCCTATCCATCCTAGCGGCCAGTAAATAGCTAATGCCCAGACTTACATCTTTTACGCCATGATAGTCAAGAATATTTTTGCAGAGCAAAATATTCAGCAAGTCATTCGGATTAGCAACACGAGCAAAGATGTGACAACTTTTGATTCCTTTGATGGCCGTTGTCTCTATTTTAACCTGCGGCTGACCATCCGGAAATGAAAACACTTCTACAGGGATGTTCGAAGCTTCAGGGCTAATGAGGTTGAGCTGTAACATAATGATAGATTTTTGTTAGTCGATCAAAAGATTCCTTTAAGCCTGCACGGTCATCAAGTAACTCATTATAATAGATCTTTCTTGCCTTGCCTGTATAGAATGGAGGATTTTCATTGATCGTATCGTAAGGAATTTCTGCACGGTTGCAATATGCCTGAATAAATGAATGATCTTCTGATGCGGTCCAAATAATAATGTAGATGCCAATGGATTTTAATTTTTGAAGCAGATCAATAATCTCGGAACAATCCATTCCGGTTTTGTGGTAGTCATAAACTGTGTTATCGAAGTCAACAGCCACCGTTAATGATCGGTGAGTTTTGTATTCCCGCAAGAGGCGCTCAAAACCGGCATCCAGTGAAAGGTACGGGTGCTTGTTCATATATGAGTTTTTACCCGCTCTCTGATTTCTGCTAAAGAATAGTCGCGCACGATTTTACCATCTTTGAACACCGTCTTCAGTTCGCCCAATCCCTCCTCTTCCCAACTGCATTGATCTTTTAGGGTATATCCTTTTCCATTAGAGGTTACACACATCAGTCCCTTCGCAGATTTTTTCGTGCCATCATCAGTCTTTGGATCTTTGAAGATATCACGACCTTTTCCTTCCACCTCTCCGTAAGTTGCTTTCATCGCAAAACCGAAAGTATCTCGTGTTACATATTCGTAGGTATAGGATCCGATACCAAGTACAACATTATAACTTGCAAATCCTTTTTTCTTTAAGCCTTCCAGGATGTGCAGTTGTCGGAGGGGCGTAATACTATCTCCATAAATTAATCCAACATGACCATCGAGAAGTTTATATCCTTTCTCGGTAATAGTTCCACCAAAGGTTTCCCACATGCACTCAACAGCTCCTTTATATTCCGGACTTCCGACAGGCGCGTTTGGATCGCCAACGATAATCTTTACCGGATCGCCACTATCGGGTCTGATTACAACTTTTCCATTTCTGGCTAAAATTTCATTTTTCAATTCAGGAAGGAACTTGGTAATGACCAACCAGAAATCCCATGTGTCAGAAACAATTGATACAATTCCGTTGGGATATATTTTTGTGATGAGCCTTTTAAAGGTTTCGATCTCACTCTCCTTGGTTCCCATACACATCACACTGTGCTCGGTGGCAGGAACTGAACCACCTATGAGCTCCTTTTCACAATCGGTATTGTAATATTTTTCAAGGAAGTCGATAGCGGGGATTGTATCTGTTCCGGTGAAGCACAATAAATGACCCGCTCCGCTCAGAACGGCATCTTCGACCCCAGACATTCCTCTGAAAGAGAAATCGTGGCCCTGCCATGGAACAAAAGAGGTATCGTTGCCAACAGTCGCATCAGCATATTGTAAAAAGACTTTCAAGTATTGAAATGCAGTGGTTGCTGAAGTGCTCGGTTTCCATAAAACAGCACTCATCAATGTTTCAAGCATGTTGGTTAGCCAGAAAAACTCTGGCCTGGTATTTCTAATGGTTAACATGGGAACGCGCATTGGAACGAGACTTCCTTCTGGCAACGCTTTGATTTCTAAGGGTAAATATCCAAGGTCATGCAAATCAGAAATATGATCATATGCGATGCTGTCTTTACCTAAGTAATTATCAATTCTTCTTTTATAAAGCCGAAGCGCTTCTTGCTTGGGTAAATTGAAGAAGTGCTCATTGAATTGATAAATGAGATATTCTTTTACGAAATACTGAAGTCCAAAAAAAAGAATTTCATTTGATCCGCCTTCAATCCTTGATTTGCGAGGCGTAAAGTTTGAATACACCAGGGTGGTGTTTTCGGGATATTGAAACTTGTGACCTACTTTGTAGCCATCTTTGAGTAGAACCGGTAATGTCATCATAATTCACTATAGTTTAAATTGAAATCCTTCATTCAGTAATTTATTATATTTCTTTTGATCAAAGCTGTAAAGTAAAGGCTGGCGATTTTTTAAACCCGTTCTTTTTTTGCCGGTCTCTTTCAAAATGCCACTTCCCATTATTTTTTTTCTGAAATTTCGCTTATCAATTCTTCGTTGAAGAATTGATTCGTATAAAAATTGAAGCTCAGATAATGTAAACTCTTCAGCCAGAAGATTAAAGCCCACAGGTTGATACGATACTTTAGACTGAAGTCGTTGCCAGGCCACATTGATAATCGCCTGATGATCAAAACCGAGTTCAGGTAGTTCATCGATCTCGAACCAGTGAACATCACTGGAAGTAGCGCCAGCTACAATTGAAAAGTTTTTAGGGTTAACCAGCGCGTAGTACGCTACTGAAACAACACGCCCCCTGGGGTCGCGATCCAGTGAACCGAATGTGTAAAGTTGTTCCACGTAAATCTTCGCAAGACCAACCTTTGAAGAAAGTATTCTGTGGGCCGCATCTTCAAGAGTTTCGGCTTGCAGGAATCCTCCCGGAAGAACCCATTTTCCTTTAAAAGGCTTAATATCACGCTTAATTAGGAGAATTTTGAGGGTATTGCTGTACCCAAACACTACGCAATCAACAGTTAAAGGAGGAGTTGCATTCATACTTAGTGTAATAACGACACTAAGTAAATAAAGGTTTTTGAATTTCCATCGATTTTTTTTCTTTTTTTATGAGACGGTGGGTACTGCGAAGGGGCATGAATCAACTATTTTTG
>DASTYM010000247.1:0-4605 GCA_035764995.1 Cyclobacteriaceae bacterium
TTCCACCTGGGCTTTTAATTTCATTTCCAACGCGCCATCGGCCTTCATGATTCGCTGACGGGCATAAGCTTGTGCATCGGCTAGCTCTTTAATTTTCTTTGCTTCAAGAATAGAGCTTTCATAAGCAATCTTTTGCTGAAGACGATCTTGTTCAGCAACCTTTACTTTTGTTTCCGCTTCAACAACCTGGCGAGTTTGTTCCTGCTTCTGTTGGTACTCAATCTCAACAAGAGCCTGTTCACCCTGTGCTTTTGCAGTTAACGTTTGCTGCTGAGCGGTCATTAATTCCTGTTTCGAAATGGATGACTTCGTTACGGCATCAATAATCTTAACAAGTTTCTCGTCCACTTTTTCTTCATAGTCTACATCTGTGATCGCGGCATCAGCAACGGTAATACCGTATTCTTTGATAGAAGAAAGTTTGCGCTTTGGCATGGAAGATTTAGAGTCAAGCTGAATCTCAGTCTGATAAATTCTTTTCTTCTCCATCGCTAACGAATCGTACACAACGTTTTCTTCTGTTACAAGCAGGTAAACGCCTTCCTTCAACTGATCCATAAAATCCTGCGCCATCTGTGCACGACCGCCACCATAGTGTTTTTCACTGCTCATGAGCTGGGCAGATGACTGCAAACACTCTTTCGTATAGGGAGCCAATCGTTTGGTTACAAGCGACTGTGGTGTTCTGTGCGTGTTATGAATCAAAATCATTTCCTTCTCATCTGAAGGCAAAATGAATTGTGTAATGCCCTTTACGTTAGCCGTTGTGGCATCGCTGAAGCGGATCATAATGTATCCAACTTCGATACCGTTATCTTCAAATTCCTGTTTGGCAGCTTCGCCCTGGTACATAACTGAAATCTGGTTAGGCCATTCCTTTTGTTTGGCAAAGAAGCCGGCATAAAATATTCCGGGCGCAAACTGAACGACCTGCTCTCCGTTCATGCGTTCTACTACGGTTCTGTTTCCAGCGTCATTCCATGAAAAGGGATTCATAGAAGTGAAAACGATTAGCGCAATAATCCCCAATACGATCATCGCGATCGTACGCTTGGGAATAAAAGAGCTGAAGTTTTTCAAGGGGTTGTTTGTGTTTAAGTCCATTGATTTAATTGTTTGTTAATTGTTTTGATTGTTTAAAAATTATTTGTTGATAGTGTACAGCAATGTACACCACCAGGTACGGTCAGAATCCCGACCGCGAGGTCAGTTTCTAGTTCATAGTAGTTGTTAAAATTGATAAATGTGAGTTTTTGTTTTTGCACTGAAACGTGCGGTTGGAAATATCCAACAGGGAAATTTTTACATCTTGGTATTCAATAAATACGACCTTATATAGCCCTACCTAACAGAAGGGAACCGGTTAAAATCATATTTTTTCTAGCTGATTGTCTGCGAGTTATTCTCTATACATAACAGCTTTAATCGCTTTTACCGTTTTTTCAACGTTTGGTAAAATAGCTTGAATTAAAGTTGGGGCATAAGGCAGAGGAGCATCGGCATTGGTTATTCGATGAATGGGAGCATCCAAATAATCAAATGCATGTTTCTGAATATGATATGTAATTTCAGTTGAGATGGAAGCCAGCGGCCATGCTTCTTCTACAATCACCAATCGGTTTGTCTTCTTTACAGATTCAACTATAGTAGCATAATCAATCGGGCGCACGGTACGAAGGTCAATAACCTCACAAGAGATTCCTTCCTTTTCCAATTCAGCAGCAGCTGCTAAAGCAACTTTCATGATCTTACCAAAAGAAACAACTGTTACATCGGTTCCCTGCTTCTTCACATCGGCCAGACCAATTGGAATTAAATATTCTTCTTCAGGCACTTCTCCTTTATCGCCATACATGACTTCACTTTCCATGAAGATAACCGGGTCATTATCACGGATGGATGTTTTGAGCAGGCCTTTTGCATCGTATGGATTTGATGGTACAACTACCTTTAAACCGGGAGTATTAGCATACCAATTTTCAAAATTCTGAGAGTGCTGAGCACCTAATTGACCTGCATTTCCTGTAGGGCCTCTAAACACCATTGGGATATTATATTGGCCCCCTGACATGGAGAGCATCTTGGCGGCTGAGTTAATCACAGGGTCAATAGCCACCAGCGAGAAATTGAACGTCATGAATTCGATAATAGGGCGGAGGCCGTTCATGGCTGCTCCAACACCAATGCCTGCAAATCCAAGCTCCGCAATTGGCGTATCAATAATGCGTTCAGGACCAAACTCTTCCAGCATACCCTGGCTAACTTTATAGGCGCCATTATATTCTGCTACTTCTTCGCCCATCAAAAATACTTTGGGGTCTCTGCGCATTTCTTCGCTCATGGCTTCACGCAGGGCTTCTCTAAACTGGATTTCTCTCATAAGGATTCGCCAATCACTACAGACAGGCGGGTGTAAAAATAAGACCTCAGGTTGGATTGACAAAATTCCCCATGGCAAGGAGGGATAAAAAACAAAAAAGCCCCTTCGCCTAAGGCGAGGAGGCTTTTTTATCCAATGATTTTAAGGACTATTTCAGAGCGTTTCTGAAAGCCTCAGTGGTTACAAACTTAGCAAACTCAAGGTCTGTAAGAGCGGCTTCCTTCAGCGAAGGATCAACCTTTACAGCGCTTGTCAGGTTGCTCACTACGCCTTCTGCATTGCTTAATCTTGCAGAAGCAATAGCAGCTCCGTAGAATGCCCAAGCGTGGTTAGCATTCAACTTGGTAGCTTCACCAAAAGAAGTTACTGCATTTTGGTAATCCTTGTTCAATACCTGAGCTAAGCCTTTGTTGTACAGGTTATCTGCTGTGTTGGCAGCTGATGATTCAGCGCTAACAGCTTCACCATACTTAGCCATTACAATGGCTGCAGAACCTTTTACACCATTCAAGCCGGCAGCATTATCACCGCTAATACCTGATGCTTTGTTCGCATAAGAATAAGCAGCGTAAGCATTGCCTTTCAGCATTGAAACAGATGCAAGGTTAGCATTTACTTCAGGAGCGTTGTTGATCTTGGCAGCAAGGTCTAATTGAGCTTGTGCTTTGTCAGCTAAAGCAGCAGCATTGCTGGGATTTTCAATAGCCTGTGCAATGTACACAGCACCTAAGTTGTTGTGTGCATTCCAGTTTGAACCTTTTTTAGTTGCAGCATCGTAGATAGCTGCTTTTTCATCCAATGAAGGAGTCATGGTTGCAGCGTACATCAATTCTTCGAATGAAAGCGCATCGCCATTGGCAGCACCTTGTGTGATTTGCTTGGCAAGAACAGAGATCTCAGCATCTGTCTTCTTGTCTTTTATTGTCAAGATTTCAGTCTTAGCTGTTCTCAAGCCAGGGTAAACATCCTTGAATACTTTCTTGTACGTAGAAAGTTTCTTCATTTGTTTTTCCTGTGCTTCGAAAGTTCCGCCAGCATTGATGATGTTCATGTATTCAGCTTTCTCTTCAGAAGTAATGCCTTCATAAGAAGCTAATGCATTGGTGAAACCAGCCCAATCCTGAACGATAGGTTTCAAAATAAACTGAATAGAATCGGCTTTTCCTTTGTAGTCATACTTCTTCATTTGCTGACGATAGTACTTTTCAATGGCTGCAGCACGATCTGGCGAAAGTTTGCTGTTGATACGCTCAGCACCTTCAGGAGAGTGAGTACCTGTGATGGTAACTGTCTTCGTAACGTTCTTCGAAGCGATGAAAGCATCTAATTGCTTTCCTTTGTCGCTGCTTGTTTCTGACTTTCTCAGAACTGATTTTCCTTGTTCAAAAATGAAATCAGGAATTACGATTGGAGTAATTTCTTCCTGATTGTTATATCCGTGATCTGCATAAGCAGCATAATATACAGGCTTCACCAACTTTGAAGTAGTGATAATACCTGTTGCTACCTGCATACGGGGGGATGCTTTTGCTTTTGTGCCTTTAGAAGCTACACCTTCAACTTCCAACACGCCAGATTTCATGGCAGGTTCGTAAGCAAAGGTGAAATTTTTAGTTACTGAAGGCTGTTCAGTAGCGGCATTTGGGTAATCTTCCGCTTTAAAAGGGATTGGATCAAGGGCTTTTTCCTTTTCTCCATACTTGTAGAAAGTATTTACTGTATAAACAGTACCTTTCTTCAACATTTTAACCGGGAGGTTAGCTGCCAGATCAAAGGCTACAGTGTCTTTGTGCAGCTCCAGAGGGTTAGGGGTAACTGTCAAATTTTGATCTTTCGACATTTTAACCATCTGAGGTAAGGAACACCCTGCCAGGCTAAGTGCTCCCACAGTAAGAAATGCGTAAACAATTTTTCTCATTGGATTTAGATTTGGTTTTTTTTAATCGAGTCGCTAACTAACAAATCGAGCCGCAAACTACGTTTATATCATTTTTTTTGCAATTATACTTAAAAAATAAAGATTTTGACCCCAGTTAAGGTTTAAGGCGAACCTTATATTAGTGAATGCGTTATTTGATCGTTGAATTAACTTAATACGAGGCAGGAGGTAGGATTTATGGACAAAATGATAGATAAAATTCAGTTTTTCTTTGAACGATACGCTTTTGGAGTGTGTGCGCACCTGGGTGAAAAGCTTGGTATTGCCACGTCTAACATCAGGTTAT
>DASTYM010000248.1:0-15460 GCA_035764995.1 Cyclobacteriaceae bacterium
TATTCGGGAAGATTTCAGTACGAAAGATCTAAATTTCCCATTGCATTCGGCCGCTGTAGCGTACCTGGCCCGAAATGAACCTACATTTCTAGAACGAAATGCAGAGTATTACGGACTCATTTTATCGGTGTTGATCGTGCTTTTTGGCGCAATTCAGTCTTTTAGAACGTTTATATCTCAAAAGAAGAAAGACCGGATCGATATGTATTTTCTCGAATATCTCGCGATCAAAAAAGATAAATCGTTAAATGCGGAACAACGGATTGAACAACTTGAGATACTTCATACCAAAGCAATCAATCAGATGATCAATGAAAAGCTTGACATATCTGACTTTAACATCTTTATTCAAACAATCAAGTCGGAACTGCCCAAGTCCGATTAAAATAAACTACCTGAACCATTGCTTGATAATCTCCGCTATTGATGGTAACAAGGTAATGTTACTGGTACTGGAAAACATCTTCCTATGAGCCTTGAAAAAGAAAGGCGAAATCATGGAACAAGTGTTTAAAAAATTAGCAATCACTAGTCGCTTAAAGCGGTTGTTCATCCGCAAAATGTCCCGATAAATAGAAATCGACTTCTGGAGTTCTGTTGCTTAATGCATTTTCACATTGTCATTGTCTTTTATGCGGCTCTTCAAGGACATTAAACAACTAATTTTATGGCTGCACAACTACCTGACAACATCATCTTACAAGGTGAAAAGCTAGACCTCTATTCAAATCCGTTGGAAAAGTTTTGGCAGAACAAAAACAAGAAGCGCCCTGAGTTTCATGCAACGCCTATATGCAAGCGTGGGTACATTGCCACATGGGAAATCATTGATAAACATCTGATTCTCAGAAGTGTTGATGGCAATGTTGACAAGAGGTTTTTTCTCTTCTGGAAAAAGACAGTAAAATTCACGCTCAAAATGCTTTTTTCAAAAGCGCGAGCAGGTGTAAGGGCCAGCTGGTTTACGGGTAAGATTCGTGTGCCGCTTGGTAAACGAATGCTCTACGTTCACAATGAATATGATTCTCGTTTTGAAAAGGAGATGGTGATTACAATTGACAAAGGTTCAGTTGTAAGAACTGTTACCCTCGATAATGTCGCGCAGAAACTGTTGATCGAAAACTAAGCAACGGGAACTTTTTGAATGACCTAGTGTCCTTGTGGCAAAAAATAGCCACACGAGCGGCATAAAGTTGCGTTGGTAAACCGTAGCCCCACTACCTTCATTAAAAAAAGAAACCGCCCCGACAAGAGTCGGAGCGGTTTCAACCCCTAATCCCTAACCTGCTTGAATTAAGTATACAGTATTAACGCCACCCCATCTCGAATTGTTGCTTTTTTTACTGTCATTGAAAGGACACATCCGTCATTCAACGACACTATCGGAATAATACCGGAGCAATTATTAAAACGGCAATTGAACTATCCCAGTATAATTTGCGTATTTGGCTTTACAAACCCTCCTTATGAGACTTGTAAAAGATGTAGCTGCTCCTGTTTTTAAGTTGAAAGATATTTATGGCCGCACGATCGATCTGAATGATTATCAGCAAAAAAAGGTGATGATCGGTTTTTTCAGACATGCCGGTTGTCCCTTCTGCAATATCAGAGTTCATGCGCTAACTAAAGTTCAAGAAGAGCTAAAGAACATGGGAATGGAGATGATCTTTTTCTTTGAGTCGAAGGAAAAAGTTTTGTTGAGAAGTTCGTTTCATCAGGGTGTGTCGCCAATTCCCCTGATATCGGATCCGGAAAAGACTTGGTACGATGCGTACGGGCTCGAGAGCTCTGGACTAAAATCAGCAGTCAGCCATATTACTACATTTGTTCAAACTGCTCTTAAAGCTAGTTCACTTGGTGTACCCATTCACCTAATGGCGGATGGCGAGTCAATTAAAACCATGCCTGCTGAATTTCTAATTGACAAAGGACTGATTGTTAAAGAGGTTCACTATTCCGAGAGACTTAATGATCGGATGAGTGTTGATAAAATCAGAGAGTTTGCAATAAAATAATAGTCGGTAAACAGCGATCGTAAAATAACTGATTACCGATCACCGAGCACTGACTACCACTTACTGGCATGCCTCCTTGAACTCTTTTCCTTTCACTTCTCCCGACATCGTTTGCGATGATTTTTTAAACTATTTGATACCTGAAATGGTTAAAATTATGTCGGAAAAGAATACTTTAGCACTGTTTTATGGAAGACTCAACCCTTGCTCAATACATCCCCATTGCTCTTATGTTTGTTGTGGCAGTCGGGTTTATTGTAACCGTTATGTTGGCCACCCATTTATTAGGCCCTAAAAGAAAAAGTCAAACCAAACTGGAGGCATTTGAGTCCGGAATTCCTTCTATCGGAAATGCCCGTATCCCATTCAATATCAAGTACTTCCTTGTAGCTATCTTATTCGTTTTGTTCGATGTAGAGGTTATTTTTATGTACCCTTGGGCTGTCAATTTTGAGGAATTGGAAGTCCTCGGCTTTATAGAAATGGTTTTATTTATTGTTACCCTGCTGATCGGCTTCTTCTATATAATAAAGAAGGGTGCCCTCACTTGGGAAGACTGATATATTATAGAGTATGGAAACATTAGCGAGTGGTATTAAGATTGGTGAGAAGCCGGCCGGAGTTGAAGGTCATGGTTTTTTTGCCACCAGTCTTGAGAAGGTAGTGGGCATGGCTCGGAAAAACTCTATTTGGCCATTGCCATTTGCGACTTCTTGCTGCGGCATTGAGTTCATGGCCACCATGGGTGCGCATTATGACCTGGCTCGTTTTGGTTCTGAACGTTTGAGTTTCTCACCCCGTCAGGCCGACTTGTTGATGGTGATGGGTACAATTGCTAAGAAGATGGGACCGGTACTCAGACAAGTGTATGAGCAAATGGCTGAACCACGTTGGGTGTTATCGGTCGGAGCGTGTGCTTCGAGTGGTGGTATATTTGATACCTATAGTGTGTTGCAAGGTATTGATCGGATTATTCCGGTTGATGTATATGTTCCAGGATGTCCGCCACGTCCCGAACAAATTATTGATGGTGTTATGAAGATTCAGCGGCTAGTGGAAACAGAATCTCTTCGCAGGAGAGATTCGCCTGAGTATAAAGCTATGCTGAACAGTTACGGAATAGAATAAAATGGAATTAGACGATCAGGAAAAAATCATAGCAATAATAAATGAGAAGTTTGATGGAGATATTCTTCAAACCGAGATGCTATTCGATTACCTGACCATTACTTTAAAGAAAGACAGGATCATTCCTATTATCAAGCATTTATACGATCACCCTGACACAAAATTTCAATACTTAACAACCATGTTTGCTGTTCACTATCCTGATCAGAATCAGATCGCGGTGGTGTACCAGCTTCATAACCTGGTTACAAATCTTCGCATTCGGCTAAAGATTTATTTACCCATTGAAAACCCCACGGTACAAACATTAACATCGGTATTCGCGGGTGCCAACTGGATGGAACGCGAAGCCTATGATTTTTTCGGAGTTATTTTCGAAGGACACCCTAACCTGAAACGTATTCTCAATGTAGAGGAGATGACCATCTTCCCGTTACGCAAGGAATATCCGTTGGAAGATCAGGTGCGCGAAGATAAGAACGATGCAATGTTTGGACGATAAACGAATGGACGTAAAGGAACCACTTACCGATCAATTTTATCAGCCTCAGGAGAAGCAGTATTCGTATTTGAATCTCGGGCCAACCCATCCGGCCACGCATGGTATTTTCCAGAATGTATTGAAAATGGATGGCGAGGTAATCGTTGAGGCAACTCCAACCATCGGATATATCCATCGTGCTTTTGAAAAATTAGCAGAGAGAAGACCATTCTATCAAATAACTCCGATCACTGATCGCATGAACTACTGTTCAGCACCAATCAACAATTTCGGTTGGCACATGACAGTGGAGAAGCTTCTTGGAGTTGAAATTCCTAAGCGTGTTCAATACTTACGCGTCATCATTATGGAGTTGGCACGGATTACAGATCACTTGATTTGTAATGCGGTAATCGCTGTGGATACCGGAGCCTTAACGGGTTTCGTTTACATGTTCCAACAGCGCGAACTCGTGTATGAAATTTATGAAGAGATTTGCGGAGCGCGGTTGACTTCAAATGTTGGTCGTATCGGTGGTTTTGAACGTGAGTGGCCTGAAAAAGCCTGGGAAAAAATTCACAAATTCCTGAAAGAGTTCCCCGTTGTATTAAAAGAGTTTGAAGACCTGTTGAACAGAAACAGGATATTCATGGATCGTACTATCGGGGTGGGAGGGATCAGTGCAGAGATGGCCTTGAATTATAGCTTCTCAGGAGTGAACCTGCGTGCTGCCGGAGTTGATTACGATGTGCGCGTTGCAAGACCTTATTCTTCTTACGAAGATTTCAAATTCATTATCCCTGTTGGAAAGAATGGTGATGTGTATGATCGCTTCATGGTACGCCAGGAAGAAATGTGGCAGAGCCTAAGCATCATCCGCCAGGCGATTGAGAAATTACCGGAAGGACCATTCCATGCGAAGGTTCCGGATTTCTATTTGCCTCCTAAAGAGGAAGTCTATAATAATATGGAGGCGCTCATCTATCATTTTAAAATCGTGATGGGTGAAACTGATGTCCCGAAAGGCGAAGTTTATCATTGTGTGGAGGGCGGAAATGGAGAGCTAGGATTTTACCTGATCAGTGATGGTGGCAGAACTCCTTTTAGATTGCACATGAGAAGACCATGTTTTATTTATTACCAGGCATATCCGGAAATGATCAAAGGCTCTATGTTGTCAGATGCTATTTTGACCATGAGTAGTATGAATGTGATTGCCGGTGAACTAGATGCGTAAAAGGTTAATCGTTAATGGTTAATAGGAACCATAACGATTAACAATTAACGAATAACGAATAACGAAAAGTGGAAGTAAAATTTTCAAACGAAACGCTCGCGCTGGTGAACAAAATCATCAAGCGATATCCGGAAGGAAAGCAAAAATCTGCTTTGCTGCCGGTGTTGCACTTGGCGCAATCTGAATTTGACGGATGGCTAAGTACACCAGTGATGGATTATGTTGCTTCAATACTTAGCATTAAGCCAATCGAAGTATATGAAGTAGCATCGTTCTATTCGATGTATAATCTGGAACCGGTAGGGAAGTGTTTGATTGAAGTTTGTCAAACAGGCCCGTGCTGGTTACGTGGCTCGGATGATATTGTAGAACATCTTGAAAAGAAATTAGGAATCAAAAACGGTGAAACAACTTCAGATGGAATGTTCACCTTAAAGACTGTTGAGTGTTTAGGTTCCTGTGGAACAGCCCCCATGTTACAATGTGGTGCCGATTACTACGAGAACTTAACAAACGATAAGGTTGATACCTTGTTGGATAAATGGAGAACTGAGAATAAGAGAAGTTCATATATGAAATGACAAACAAGTAATCGGTGATCAGTGATCAGTAATCGGTAGACCGAATACTGACTACCGATTACCGACTACTGATTACTGATAAAAAGAATGGGCAAGAAATTTTTATTAGAGCACGTTAACGTACCAGGGATAGAAACGCTGAAAGTCTATCGTGAGAAGGGTGGCTATGCATCTGTGGAGAAAGCATTGAAAACGATGACGCCCGATCAGATTGTTGAAGAAGTAAAATTCTCAGATCTCCGTGGTCGTGGTGGTGCTGGTTTCCCTACAGGATTAAAATGGAGTTTCCTCGATAAAAAATCTGACAAGCCTCGTTACCTCGTTTGCAATGCCGATGAAAGCGAGCCAGGTACTTTCAAGGACAGATATTTAATGGAAAAGATACCGCACATTCTCATCGAGGGAATGATTGTATCGAGTTATACACTGGGAGCAAAAACAGCTTACATCTACATCCGTGGAGAGTACATGTATGTCCTTCGCATTCTTGAGAAAGCGATTGATGAAGCTTATGCGGCTGGCTTCCTTGGAAAAAATATTTTAGGAACAGATTTCTCTCTTGATTTATATGTTCAACCTGGTGCAGGTGCGTACATCTGTGGAGAAGAAACTGCTCTGCTTGAATCATTAGAGGGTAAACGCGGTAACCCAAGATTGAAACCTCCATTCCCGGCAGTGGCCGGTTTGTATGCTTGTCCTACTGTTGTAAACAATGTTGAGTCAATTGCATCTGTGCCAACAATTATCAACATCACAGCGGATAAGTATAACGATATTGGTATCGGTAAGAGTGCCGGTACAAAATTGATTTCAGCCAGCGGTCATATTAATAAACCTGGTGTTTACGAGATTGAGTTAGGCTTACCTGTTGAAGAGTTTATTTACTCTGACGAATATTGTGGCGGAATCTGGAAAGGAAGAAAACTTAAAGCTGCTGTAGCCGGTGGATCTTCTGTACCAATTCTTCCCGCAGACCTGTTATTGAAAACTGCAAAAGGACAACCACGCCTGATGACCTACGAGTCAATGGCAGATGGTGGCTTTGCAACCGGAACGATGCTTGGTTCAGGTGGATTTATCGTGATGGACGAAACAGCCTGTATCGTTCGCAACCTCTGGACATTCGCGCGATTCTATCATCATGAATCTTGCGGACAATGCAGTCCATGCCGTGAAGGAACGGGTTGGATGGAAAAGGTACTGCATCGCATTGAGCATGGTCATGGAAAAATGAGTGATATTGATTTGCTGGTGGATGTGGCAAAGAAAATCGAAGGAAATACAATTTGTCCGTTAGGTGATGCAGCCGCCTGGCCAGTTGCCAGTGCGATTCGTCACTTCCGCGAAGAATTTGAATATCATGTGAAGTATCCTGAGAAGGTGAAGAACCCGAAACATTTCGAGTTGGAACCCTTTATGTCTGAAGCGTTATTGGTTAATAGTTAATCGTTAATGGGATGAAGAATTTCGAAGAGTTAGATTGTTGGAAAAAGGCTACTGCGCTTCGGAGGAGATTGTCTGAATTGGTAAAGAAATTCCCTAATGACGAAAAATATAGACTAACAGATCAAATCATTCGTGCATCTAGATCAGTAACTGCTAATATTGCTGAAGGATATGGACGATATCATTATCAGGAGAATGCTCAGTTTTGCAGACAAAGCCGGGGGTCTCTTTTTGAATTAATTGATCACCTGATTGTAGCTGGGGATGAAAAATATATTTCTGATGCTGAATTTGCAGAGTTTAAAACAGAAATAGAGAGTTGCTTGATTGTTTTAAATGGGTTTATCAATTACTTAATACAAGCAAAATCTCGGACAAACAAATTTGAAGAGCCTGAATCAAGGTACGAACTTGATTCACCATTAACTATTAACGATTAACCTAAAGCATGGCGAAAGTAACAATCGATGGCGTAGAAATTGAGGTCCCAGATGGAACAACAATTTTGAATGCAGCACGGCAAATTGGTGGCGAGGTTGTACCGCCCGCGATGTGTTATTATTCAACGCTTAAAAATAGTGGTGGTAAATGCCGTGTGTGTTTGGTGAAAGTTGCTCAGGGCTCTGCAAAAGACCCACGCCCGATGCCAAAACTTGTTGCTTCTTGTCGTACGCCTGTGATGGATGGAATGGTAGTGCAAGGCATTACTTCTCCGGAAGTGTTGGAAGCAAGAAAAGGAATTGTAGAATTCTTATTGATCAATCACCCGTTGGATTGCCCGATTTGCGATCAGGCTGGTGAGTGTGATTTGCAAAACCTTGCCTATGAGCATGGTGCTGCTGCAACGCGGTACGAAGAGGATAGAAGAACATTCGAAAAGATTGATATCGGTGACAAGATTAAGCTTCACATGACGCGATGCATTTTATGCTACCGTTGCACATTCGTTGCCGATCAACTTACCGATAATCGTGTTCATGGTGTATTGAACAGAGGAGATGCATCTGAAATCAGTACGCACATTCAAAAAGCAGTTGATAATGATTTCTCAGGGAACATGATTGATGTTTGTCCTGTAGGAGCGTTGACTGATAAAACATTCCGCTTCAAGAGCAGGGTATGGTTTACAAATCCATTAGATGCTCACCGTGATTGCAAAAAATGTTCAGGTAAAGTTGTTCTCTGGACAAAAGGCGAAGAAGTGCTCCGCGTTTCTGCTCGCAAGGATCAGTACGGAGAAGTGAAAGAATTTATCTGTAACGAGTGCCGCTACGATCATAAGAACAAAGCCGACTGGACAATTGAGGGTCCACGTCACATCGAACGCAATTCGGTTATTGGACAGAATCACTATGAGAGAACTGACCTTGTGAAATTGCAGAAAGAGATTAGCCGCCAGATAGAATTCGAGAAAAGAAAACAAGAAGCTCACACTAATCCACCGCTAAGAGCATGATTTCTGCTTTTCTAACATATAAGATTATTCTGGTTGTTGCGATCTTCGCAGTAACCCTGGGTGTTGCTGCATATTCTACGTACGCAGAGCGCAAAGTGGCAGCATTTCTTCAAGACAGGATTGGTCCTGACCGTGCAGGGCCGTTTGGTCTTTTTCAACCGCTTGCCGATGGATTAAAATTTCTCATGAAGGAAGAGATCATCCCAAAAGTTTCAAATAAGTTTTTATTTATTCTGGGGCCGTGTATTGCGATGCTTACTGCATTAATGGCCGGAGTCATTATTCCCTGGGGCGACACGCTAATCATCAACGGTCAAGAGTACCCACTTCAAATTGCGGATTTGAATATTGGAATTCTTTATGTCTTTGGAGTAGTATCGATCGGGGTTTATGGTATCATGATTGGCGGCTGGGCATCGAATAATAAGTTTTCGCTGCTGGGTGCGATTCGTGCTTCGGCACAGATGATCAGCTATGAAATCGCGATGGGCTTATCCATCATTGCGTTCGTTATCACAACCGGAACGTTGAGTCTTGGAGAAATCAGTGCGATGCAAACGGGGGGAGTAGGTATCGACTGGAATTTCTGGAATGTAATTTATCAACCTGTTGGGTTTATCATTTTCATCATCTGCGCTTTTGCGGAATGTAACCGAACACCGTTTGATTTACCTGAATGTGAAACGGAATTAGTGGGAGGATACCATACGGAATACAGTGCCTTTAAACTCGCATTCTATTTGTTTGCTGAATACATTAACATGTTTATCTCATCTGCGGTAATCTCTACCCTATATTTCGGTGGGTATAATTTCCCGTTCATGAACGACCTCGGACTTGATCATAACACATTGACCATCCTTGGTACGCTGGCGCTCTTCGGAAAAATAGTATTCTTCATTTTCTTCTTCATGTGGATTCGCTGGACAATCCCTCGCTTCCGCTATGATCAACTGATGCACTTAGGTTGGAAAATACTTATCCCGATAGCAGTTATTAATATATTTGTCACCGGCTTATTTAAGATTCTGGCATAAATGGTGAGAAGAATTGCTATAGCATTTTTAATTTTGATGGTTGGGTCCGTGGGAGTTCTCTATGCCCAGGGAAAATCAACTGTCTCACTTAATCATGTAGCCTTGTCAGTTAAGAATGTTGGCACCTCTGCAGAATTTTATAAGTCTGTGTTGGGACTTGAAGAAATTACAAACCGAACAAAGAATCCAGAGAGACGCTGGCTCTCGTTGGGTGATGGCAAGGAACTTCACTTGATCTCCGGGGTTCCAGGAAATGTTACAACAACCAAGGCTGTCCATCTCGGATTAACTTGTTCCAATTTCGAAAGTTTTGTAAAAACACTTGAAAAAAATAAAGTCACGTACTCTGACTGGCCAGGCGCTGTGAATACGATCAGTACCCGGGCGGACGGAGTGAAGCAGGTATACTTCCAGGACCCTGATGGGTATTGGATTGAAGTTAATAATGTAAGTGCACAATAGATCGCAATGCTGACCAATCGCTCAAAATTAGTAGTCAAAAAGGAAATGAATTTCTGGGAACGGATTTATCTCCCGGCAGTTCTTGGAGGCATCATGATCACGATTAAGCACTTCTTTAGAAAGGGTGCCACCGTTCGTTATCCGGAAGTAAAAAGAGAAATTAGCCCGATTTGGAGAGGGCAACACGTGTTGAAGCGTGACGAAAAAGGTGCTGAACGTTGCACGGCTTGCGGATTATGTGCAGTCGCCTGTCCTGCAGAAGCCATTACCATGATTGCAGCTGAGCGGAAAAAAGGTGAAGAGAATTTATATAGAGAAGAGAAGTACGCCTCTACCTATGAAATCAACATGCTTCGTTGCATTTTCTGCGGGTTGTGCGAAGAAGCTTGTCCAAAGGAAGCAATTTTCCTGACTGATCGAATTATTGAAACAGATTACGCGCGCGAAGGGTTTGTGTTTGGAAAGAATAAATTGGTTGAACCGGTGAATGCGAGAGTTGATGTTACCAAGAGACAAACTGCCGCAGTGCTGGAGTTCAAAAAACAAAAACAATTGAGTCATAACAAATAACTGAACCTGAAGTGACCTTAAACCTTTTCTATTTTCTGTCCTTCGTGGCAATTCTGTCAGCGCTTTTGGTAGTGTTCTCTAAAAGCCCGGTGTACAGTGTATTATACCTCATCATCACCTTCTTTTCGATTGCAGGTCATTACGTATTGCTGAACGCACAGTTCCTCGCGGTAGTACATGTGATAGTATATGCAGGAGCCATCATGGTTTTGTTCCTGTACGTTATCATGCTATTGAATTTGAACAAAGAATCTGAACCACATAAGAGTAATCTATTGAAGTTTGCTGCAGTGATCTGCGCTGGATTACTGATGATCGTGTTGGTTGGTTCATTAAAAGGAGCTGAACAGATAGTGCAGCGAGCACCTTCAGATATCGGCCTTGTAAAAAACCTGGGAATGGTACTGTTTACGGATTTCCTGCTTCCATTTGAAATCGCTTCTATTTTATTGCTTGCCGCGATGGTAGGAGCAGTCATGCTTGGAAAGTCAGAGAAACCTGGCGATAATAAAATTCATGTAAAATGATTCCGATAGAATATTACTTATGGCTTAGTGCAGCACTCTTTACTATCGGAGTGCTTGGAGTTCTATTCAGAAGGAACGCCATTATCATTTTCATGTGTATCGAATTGATGCTGAATGCTGTGAACCTGATCATGGTGGCATTTTCTACTTATTTAAATGATGCAGCCGGACAAGTTTTTGTCTTCTTTATTATGGCGGTGGCTGCTGCCGAAGTTGCGGTTGGGTTGGCAATCCTGATCATGATGTATCGCAACACACAAACAACCGATATTAACGTTCTGAACCGTTTGAAATGGTAGATATTAAACTTCTTATAGCGCTCGTTCCGATATTACCACTCGTTGGGTTCTTGCTTATTTCCCTGAACGTTAAAAGATTTGTTCCAGGCGTTACATCTGTTATTGCCTGTGGCTCAATTCTGGGATCATTCGCGCTTGCGATTTCATTGTTTGTTCAGTTGTTGATTTCTCCGGAAGGAACGCAGCTTACGGTAACGCTTTTCGACTGGATTAGTGCAGGAGGCTTTCAAGCAAGTTTCAGTTTCCTGGTAGATCCGCTGTCATCATTGATGCTGTTGATCATCACGGGTGTGGGTTTTCTGATCCATGTTTACTCCATTGGTTATATGCATGGCGATGAAGGCTTCAATCGCTTCTTCTCATATTTGAACTTGTTCGTGTTTTTCATGTTGCTGCTTGTAATGGGCTCGAACTACCTGCTCATGTTTGTTGGATGGGAGGGAGTTGGGCTCTGCTCGTATCTGCTGATCGGGTTCTGGTTTAAGAATCAGGACTATAACAATGCTGCCAACAAAGCCTTCATCATGAACCGCATTGGCGACCTTGGATTAATCCTGGGTGTTATTCTCATCTTCGTAAACTTTGGCAGTCTTCAATACAGCGATGTATTCGCAAACGCATCAACGGCAAGTACTGAGACTATAACCCTCATTACCGTTTTGCTTTTCATCGGTGCGATGGGTAAGAGTGCACAAATTCCATTGTATACCTGGCTACCCGATGCGATGGCAGGTCCAACTCCAGTTTCAGCTTTGATTCACGCTGCCACCATGGTAACTGCGGGAATCTATATGGTCGCAAGAAACAATGTGTTGTATACGTTGTCTCCAATGGCACTTGAGCTTGTCCTTTACGTAGGATTGATCACGGCAGTATTCGCAGCAACGATTGCTGTTGCTCAAAATGACATTAAGAAAGTGTTGGCTTACTCAACAGTAAGTCAGCTGGGATTGATGTTTGTTGCTTTGGGACTTGGTGCTTTCAGTACAGGTATATTCCACATGGCAACGCACGCTTTCTTTAAGGCGTTGTTGTTCCTTGGAGCTGGAAGCGTAATTCACGCTCTCCACCACGAACAGGATATCCGAAACATGGGCGGACTGAAAAGGCATCTTCCTATTACTTTCATAACATTCCTGATTGGTGTACTAGCCATCTCTGGTATTCCGCCTTTTGCCGGATTCTTCTCCAAGGATGAAATTTTAGCAAATGCTTTTGCGCATAGTACGTTGGTTTGGGTAGTAGCTGCTTTTGCTTCACTGCTCACGTCATTCTATATGTTCCGCCTGTTGTTCCTGACATTTTATGGAACACCACGTGCGAGCGAAAAAACGATGTCGCACATTCATGAATCACCAGCAAGCATTACGATTCCGTTAGCAGTGTTGGCTGTTCTCTCTTTTGCGGGAGGTTTTATGGGAATACCCGAAGCATTGGGTGGATCACATTGGCTGAGCGAATTCCTTACACCTGTATTCGCACAATCTTTGGCAATTGTTCAGCATCATCACCTTGAACACTCAACTGAATACATGTTGATGGGTATAATCGTTGGACTTACAATTGTTATGATTGCAATTGCCTACGTAGTTTATGTGAGCAAGAAAACTGTTCCTGCAGCTGAAACAGAGAAACTGGGTGTTGCACATAACACGGTTTACAACAAATACTTTGTCGATGAAATTTATGATGCAATCATAGTAAAACCATTGTACTGGCTTTCTCATTCCTTCGACATTTTCGTTGAGAAACTTGGTATCGATAAAATTGTGAACGGCATGGGCCAGTCAGTAGACACAGGAAGTAGGGCATTACGACTTCTGCAGAACGGAAGTATAGGGTTTTACATCTTCGCCATGGTCGTTGGTATTGTTGTGTTGTTATCATTAACTATTCTTTTTTAATCACGAATGCTAACACTGTTACTCATATTCTTTCCACTACTAGCTTCGCTGGTGTTACTGTTGGCCCGTCCGCAGAATGCCAAAATGTGGGCATTTGTTGCATCCGTTATTGAATTAGTCCTTTCACTCGTAATTGCATTCCTCTTTGACAAGAGTGACATTGCAGCGCAATTCGCTTTCAGTGCACCCTGGATTACTTCAATGGGATTGAATCTTTCGGTGGGGATCGATGGTATTAGTCTGCTGTTAGTATTATTAACAACGGTATTAGTTCCATTCATCATTTACTCATCGTTCAACAACACATACGAAAAACCCCAAACATTCTACGGCCTCATCCTGATGATGCAGATGGCGTTGGTAGGGGTGTTCGTCTCACTTGACGGATTATTGTTTTACTTGTTCTGGGAAATGGCCCTCATCCCGATCTACTTCATTTGTTTGATCTGGGGTGGAGAGTCTCGGGGCAGAATTACCTTCAAATTCTTTGTATACACATTAGGCGGAAGTTTATTCATGCTGGTGGCTTTGGTGTACTTGTATTTCCAAACACCTGGCATGCACTCGTTCGATATTCAAGCGTTGTATCAGGCAGGACGAGCATTGCCGTTACCTGAGCAAGGATGGATTTTCTGGGCAATGTTTTTAGCGTTCGCGATTAAGATGCCAGTCTTTCCATTCCATACCTGGCAACCCGATACTTACACTGTTGCTCCAACTCAAGGCACAATGCTGTTGTCTGGTATCATGTTGAAGATGGGTATTTACGGATTGATTAGGTGGTTAGTTCCTTTAGTGCCTGCAGGCGTGCAGGAGTGGGGCTATACAGCTATTATCCTTTCGGTGATCGGAATTATTTATGCCTCGTGCATCGCCATCGTTCAAAAGGATATGAAACGATTAATCGCGTATTCTTCTATTGCGCACGTTGGATTAATTTCTGCCGGGTTACTCACATTGAACCCAATCGGTATGCAAGGTGCCATGGTTCAAATGATCAGTCATGGTATTATTGTGTTTGCCTTGTTCTATATCGTTGATATTATTTTCCAGCGCACCAAAACACACGCACTCGCAGAGTTGGGTGGAATTAAAAATGTAGCGCCAATCCTCGCAACCGTATTTACAGTCGTGATGTTGGGTAGCGTTGCCCTTCCATTAACAAGCGGATTTGTTGGTGAATTCCTCTTATTGAATTCCCTATTCCAATATCAAATGATTGTGGGTGCAGTAGCTGGTTTAACCATCATCCTCGGGGCTATTTATATGCTTCGCACGTTTCAAAAATCTATGTCGGGCGAAATGAATACGCTTACAAAAACCTTTGCAGACTTAACCGATCACGAAAAGAGAGTGCTGTATCCGATTGTGGTGATTATTGTGCTGATGGGAATTTATCCAGCACCACTGTTAAGTATCTCGGAAGCCGCTGTAAACAATCTGTTAAGTCTATTTACTGAATCTATTGCATCGCTGAAATAATATGAACGCACTGTACGTCATTTGTGGTTTGGGAATTGTCGCACTGGTGGCCGAGATCACTGGCCTCAAAAAGCGACTGACAGCCTTCATGGTGGCAGGCCTGGTGGTGGCGACTGGTTTGATTTTCCTCGACTGGGGAACAGAGGCTACCTATTTCAGCGGCATGATTCGCTTCGATAAATTCTCATTAGCCTTCACAGCACTAATCTCAATTGTCTCAGTTATCTGGTTGTGGATGTTTGGTGAGTATTTTGATGACAATCATCAAACGGATAAATCCGCCCTGGTTCTTTTTGCCGTTGCAGGAGCTGCAATCATGGCATCGTTTAATAATATGGCCATGTTATTTTTGGGAATTGAAATTTTGTCAATTTCCCTTTATGCACTAGCAGGAAGTCGTAAGGGAAGTCTGTTCTCAAACGAGGCATCGTTCAAATATTTCCTGATGGGCTCATTTGCAACGGGATTCTTGTTGCTTGGTATTGCGTTTGTCTACGGAGCCACAGGATCTTTTCAATTGGATATCATTTCAGATTTCATCCTGATCAATAAGAATAATCTTCCTGCGTTTTTCTATGCGGGCGTCATTCTGATGTTCATCGGGCTGGCATTTAAAATTTCAGCGGTGCCGTTTCACTTTTGGGCACCTGATGTTTATGGTGGTTCACCTACATCGATTACGGCATTTATGTCTACTGTTGTAAAGATTGCTGCCATTGCTGCTTTCTTTCGGGTATTTGCATTTGCTTTCGCGGATATAGAATCTTCCTGGCTAATCATCATTGAGGTGGTTTGTTTCCTTACGTTGGTTATAGCAAACATTACTGCAGTTTAT
>DASTYM010000249.1:0-8583 GCA_035764995.1 Cyclobacteriaceae bacterium
CCTTGAAATTGTGGGTATGGCGCACGACATAGAAACAGCCGTTCCCCTCATTCAACAATCAAACCCTGATTTGCTATTTTTGGACGTAGAGTTGCAAACAGGAACAGGCTTTGAATTGCTGGATAAGATAGGCGAGATAAAATTTGGCATTGTATTTACCACTGCTTTCGAACAGTACGCTGTAAAGGCGATTAAACTCAGTTCAATTGATTATTTGCTGAAGCCCATTGATATAGAGGAACTGCAGCAAGCAGTCGAAAAAGCGAAAGCCAAGCGAGATCATGAATTACAGACGCGCAAACTTGAGGCACTGATGTCCAATTTGGGAGCAACAAACAAAAAGAAAATATGCCTGTCCACCAGTGAGGGCATGGAGTTTATTAACGTTCTCGATATTGTTTACTGCGAGGCAAATGGGGCCTATACCAAGTTTACCCTGACGAACGGAACCAACATTCTGGTGAGTAAGAATCTGAAGGAGTATGAGATTATTTTGTCAGACCAGAATTTTATGCGTGTGCATAATAGTTATTTGATCAACCTTGCTGAAGTGAAAAAATTCGTGAAGTCAGAAGGAGGGTATATTCTGATGAAAAATAATTCGCAGATCAGTATCTCTCCTAAAAAGCGTGACGAATTTCTGGAACGTATGACGTAAAGCTTTTAAGCCCACATCGCTGAGAGTCAAGCAAAATTCAGCAGTTCAAATTTCTTTTTCAGGATTTGTTCATCGTTTGAACCCAACCATTTATTCAAAACGGTAGCATAAACACTTCTGAAATCAATTTGATGAATCAGATCACCTTCATCGAGCTTTGATAAATCCGGTGTTTCATTGATAAAGCCTTTTTGTTTGAGATTCTTCCCCATGATAAACAGGTTATTCGCGGTACCGTGATCGGTGCCGTTGCTCGCATTTTGAGCTACACGTCTCCCAAATTCAGAGAAAGTCATCACCATCACGTCTTTGAACCGATTATTTTTTTCAAGATCGGAAATGAAAGCATGAACCGACTCGGCATAAATTCCTAACAATCGTTCATGAACGGCTTGCTGTCGAACGTGAGTATCAAATCCGGAAAGAGAAACATAATAAACCTTCGTTTCGATGCCTGAGTTGATCAGTTCAGCCACTGTTTTCAATTGACCGGCAAATTCATTGTTGGGATAGGATACGGCCGACTGATATACTTTCGATTTGTCATAAATGTAATCCGCAGATGAAGTCGTCTCTGCCAGCGTTTTATACAAATAATGAAGCTCGGAGTTTGATGAATCCGTTGGAATATTTTTGCTCACGCGTTGAAAAAATTCATTATGAAGTATCTGATAAAGTTTCTTGGGGTTTTTAACTCCGAGCCCCTTAATCGTTTCGCCCTTGAGCGCCAGACTGAGGGTATCGTCTATCTCAATGGCTTGATGCGCTACATGGCAGTCTTTGCAACTCGCATCCAAATAACGACCAACCCAACCTGTGGTCAGATATTCGGTAGCATCACTTGCCGTATGCCAGATATCCATCGAACGAAAGTGCGAACGATCCGGATTTGGGTAACCAACATTATTGATCACAGAAAGATAACCCTGATCGTAAAGCTCATTGAGTTTTGTAAGCGAAGGATGAAAGCCTAATGAATCGCTTGCCTTTAAAACATTACTTTTTGATATCGCGAGTGTGGGGCGGTGCTGGTAATACAAATCGTTCTGATAGGGAATGATGGTATTTAATCCATCATTGCCACCCGAGAGTTGAATCACGACCAGAACTTTGCCTGAATCCTGAATGAAATCAGGACGAATTTCAAAAGCCTTTAAAAAATTGGGCAGCAACATGGTGCCAGCTGTTGCCAGCGCTGATTGCTTGATGAATGACCTTCTGCTAGCCATAATTAACTCAGTTGATATTCTGGTAATGACATAAAGCCAATGCAGGCCTTTTTTAAAAATTCAAGATCTTCCTTAGCTTCACCTGCAAAAGCTGCGATCATTTTTCTATTTTCTTCTGTTGTTGGTTTGACAAGTAAGAAACCCTCTACTTCCTCAAGTGTCTTGTCTGCAGAATTTTTTCGGAAAGATCCTGCTAATTTTTCCCAGTTAACGGTATACGAGATCTGCCCGGGTTTGGCCACAGTATTGGTAGCATCATTTACATCGCCATCGTCTTTTGCCTGGAATGAACTTTCTGCGTTTCTTAGTAACAAGGTAGGAAGTGACATACGGAACGTCAGACTTGAACTATCGATCCACTCTTTTCCGGCAGGCCAACCGCCAACATTGGGTGGCTGAAACAACACCTGTCCAAGTGTTTTTTGCAGAAAGATGATATTAAATGGGTTGTTAAAATTTCCTCCTGTTTGTACCTGAACGCCTGCAATCAATTCAACGGGAGATTTAATTCGATTGCCGCTGTTTTTATAAAACCAATCGCTCGAGTATAGATTTATCAGGAGTTGATTGATATCATAATCTGATTTGAAAAATTTTTCTGCTAACGCGTCCACTTCAGATTTCTCTATGGCTTCTCCCGCAAAGAATTTGCAAATTTTATGGGTGATAAAAAAAGCCGTTTGTTTATCCCCCAGGATCATCTGGATGATATCTTCTCCTGAAAAATTTCCCGTCTTGCCTCGAAATGTTTTCGAATCAAAATCGTGCTGTCGCGAACGAAACAAATATTCCCCGGTAAGCGGATTAAATGCCCATCCTGTAAAAGCCCGGGCGGCATTTTTAATATCACTTTCAGTATAATTTCCACGCCCTAATGTGAACAGTTCCATCACTTCCCGGGCAAAGTTTTCATTCGGTTTGTCCTTCCTGTTTTGTTGGTTGTTCAGAAATTGAAGCATCGCGGGGTCTTTTGATACAGCCATCAATAAATCTCCAAACTTGCCAAGGGCGTATTTTCGTAATGTATTGTTTTGTTGTTGAGCGAGAAATGCATTGCGTGTCCGGCAGGCAAAATGATCATGCCAGAAGAAGGTCATCTTTTCACGAAAAACAACTTGTGGGTCGGTAAGTTGGTTGAACCACGCAGTGTTAAGCCTGATTTGAGCCTCTTTGTTTTTTTTCAACGCCACTTTTATTTCAGCCTCGTTGGGCTTCCCCTCATAATCGCGTACGGGCTTTTCAATTACTTGGATGGGTTTATCCGCAACCCCCTCCTTCATGATGGCTAAAGGCTGAAATGAATTTTTTACAGCAGATAAAGGAATACCAAATGCAGCCCGATTACAGAAATGCTTGTATTGAAGGGACTCAACCATAACAGTAAGACTCATCTAAAAGATAAAAGTTTAACGATGGAATCCCTCTAATCAAAAAAATTATTATTTAGGAGGATATTGCATTGTTTTTTGCAATCATTTTTTATTCAAATCATAGATTTTTGACCACATTAACACGCAGGCGGCATGATGCATGGCCCGTTGAAGAGGAATTGATGCAAAATCCTCGTCATCACCATTGAAATCATTACTGATAATAAAATCAATCGCTACAAGAAGTGCAGCATACCGTACTTGCTGCCCCCACATTTTTCGTTCTTGTGTACTTTGGGTCCCTGAAATCCCACAGAGAAGCAGGATTTAAAGTGAGAATAACAAAATAAAGTTCAGAGAATACGAAACTCTTTCTGTTAATTTTCGTGATATTTGTTTTCGAGCCGATCAGGCTCAAATCTTTTAATGCCTATGAAGCTGTCCATCTAACATTCAACGAACCTGATTTCAGGTGTTTTTTCGTTGAACTCACCTTGCTTACGCAGCAAGTTCACCTTTTACAGGTAAATCAGTTTTCTCCCGATAGGTATCGGGATTTAATCATTTAATCTCATAGGTAATGTCTTTTACAAAAAAATCGAATTCCTTTTTACGTCTCTTTAAGCAAGCCCTGATCGGTCAGGAACAAGAGTATACTGCCGGAAGTATTGACCGGGCCATCTTTCTGCTTTCTATTCCAATGATCCTGGAAATGTCCATGGAGGGAGTGTTTGCAGTAGTGGATATGATTTACATCAGCCGACTTCACGATAATGATGCCATTGCAACCGTGGGACTCACGGAGTCTATGTTAACATTAGTTTATTCATTGGCAATGGGTCTCAGTATGGGAGCGACAGCCATGGTTGCCAGAAGAGTAGGAGAGAAGGATATTAAAGCTGCCGAGATCGCAGCAACGCAATCAATCTATATTGGACTTGCACTTTCTGTTGCAATCAGTATTGTTGGAATTTTCTTTTCAGCGGAACTTCTTCGTCTCATGGGCGGAAGCGAAGAGCTAATTGTCAATAATGCAGGATACACACGCTGGATGTTAATCGGAAACCTTCCCATCATGTTGCTGTTCCTGATCAATGGTATTTTCAGAGGAGCAGGTGATGCATCAATTGCCCTTCGTGCATTGTTAGTATCGAACGGACTTAACATCTTGCTCGGGCCGATTTTCATTTTTGGTTTTGGATTCATCCCTGCATTTGGAGTGGAAGGAGCTGCAATTGCCACCACTATAGGAAGAAGTTGCGGTGTCGTTTACCAGGTATACCATTTATTCAAGGGTAAGGGGTTAATTAAAATTCATATTGATGATATCATCGTCAAGTGGGATATTATTGGCAGACTGATAAAAGTTTCTGCAGGCGGCACTGGCCAATTTTTGATCGGTTCTGCAAGCTGGATATTTCTCATGCGCATCATGTCAGAATTTGGAAGTGCAACACAGGCAGGCTATGTTATTGCTATCCGCATTATTGTGTTTGCAATTCTTCCGGCATGGGGCATGGCTAACGCTGCTGCAACCTTGGTTGGACAAAACCTGGGGGCCGGGCAACCCGATCGTGCAGAAAAATCAGTTTGGCGTGCATCTTTTTTGAACATGATATTCATGTCACTAGTGACAGTTTTGTCATTTACGTTGGCAACTCCAATCCTGAGTTTCTTTACGGATGATCAGGAAACATTGAAGAATGGCATCGAATGTTTACAAATCGTTTCGCTGGGGTATATTCTGTATGCGTATGGGATGGTAGTGAGCCAGTCCTTCAATGGAGCAGGCGACACCCGCACACCGATTATAATAAGCTTCATTGGTTTCTGGATTTTTCAAATACCACTGGCGTACATGCTTGCAAACTATTTTAAGATAGGCTCAGTTGGAGTTTACGCAGCTATTGCGATTGCAGAATCATTTATGGCGATTGTTGGAATCTGGATTTTCCGACAAGGGAAGTGGAAAGCGGTAAAAATTTAGGCATTAGTCATTGGTCATTAGTCACTGGTATTTTAGCCCGGCCAATGACTAATGACCAATGACTTAAGAAGTGAAAACGTTCTTAGATAACACCTTCAGCACTTCATTCTTATAATTCCTTCCAATCGGCAATTGAATTTTTCCAATTTCAATTTCGGAGGCTGAGTAGCTTTCTATTTTGTTGATAGCTGCGATGAAGGAACGGTGAGTTCGCAAGAAGATATGTTTTGGTAAACTTTCTTCCAGGTATCCGATCTTTTGTTGGGTTATGATTTCTTTATCGTGCGTTTTTACTTTTACATAATCCTTAATGCTTTCAATATAAAGGATGTCGCTCATCTTTACCTTCACCATTTTTTTATCAACCTTAAAGAAAAGTGGTTGTTCGGTAGAATCACTCACGACAACAGTTTTGCTTAACGGTTGAACTGGTTGCTGGATTACCCGGCCGATTGCTTTCAAGAATCTATCGAATGGAATTGGTTTCAACAGATAATCTACGATCTCTAATTCAAAACCATCCAGGGCATAATCGCGGTAAGCAGTTGTGAAAATTACTTTAGGTGGGTTTTTAAGAGTTTTCAGGAAATCAATGCCGGTAAGTTTGGGCATTTGAATATCCAGAAAAATAACATCAACGGGATTGCTTTGAAGATAAGAGAAAGCTGTAACCGCATTGCGGAAAGAGCCTTTCAGTTCGAGCTGATCAACTTTTTGCACGTATGACTCCATGATCTCAATCGCAAGGGGTTCATCGTCTACAATTATGCAGTTGATTCTATTCATAGTCAGTTACCTTGTTGTATCGTTAAAATGACCAGGAAGGTTTCCTTACCATCAAGAATTTTTAGTTCATGACGGCTGGGATAGAGCAGTGACAGCCTCCGCTTCACATTTTGAACCCCAATGCCGGTCCCGTGGTGGTTATTTTCAGTATGTGCTTTACTGTTCTCAACTTTAATAAGAATGGTTTCGGGTGATGCTTCGATTTGCACGGTTACCCAACCTTGTTGAAGTTCTTCGCTCGCTCCATGTTTAAAGCAATTCTCAACAAAAGGGAGAATAATCATAGGAGCGATGTGAACGCTGGCTGTATCACCTGATACCCGAACATCGACTTCCAGCTTATCGCCATACCTCATTTTTTCAATGGATATGTAATTCTGAATAAACTTTACCTCTTTGCTCAACGGCACTTCATCGGCAGTGCACTCATACAGCATGTAATTAATAAGTTCGGAAAGCTTCAACACCATCTCCGGTGCCCTTTCTGATTTTTTTAGCGTCAACGCATACAGGTTGTTAAGCGTATTAAAAAGAAAGTGCGGGTGAATTTGCGTTTTTAAAAACTTGAGCTCGGCTTCAAGTTTTTCTTTTGTCAATACCTGTTGCGCTTGTTGGTTGGCATACCAATATTTTAAAAGTTTAATGGTGAGGGCGGTAAATACAACCGGATAAATCCCTACAAAAGCCTTTACGATTTTGGCAAAGAAAAAAAATGGATCCTTCAATGCTTCCGGATAATATAAAGGATAGTCGATTTGAAAAGCAATGTATCGTTGGATGAGTCCTGCCGCGAAAGAAGATATCAGGAAAATAAAAATGAAAGCACCGTATTGTCCTTTTAATATATAGCGAGGCAGAAGGAAATAGAGCACGAAATAGGTAAATAGAATTTTTACGGGAAGGAAAATCAGCTCCTCTGTAAATGCCTGTTGATATTTCTCTTCAAAACTTCCGTAAAGTACAGCGTAAAAAACAACGTGCACTACCCAAAAAAGTACGTGGAGAAAAATTCGGTTCTTGAATATCCAGGGCAATCTCATCTCAAACAGTAAGGGTTATACGGATCATGTCTGTAAAAATATTAATCCAGCAACTTATTTCACTGCATGGCAACCAGAATACGGGGTAAGTCTTCCAAACTACGTTCATTAGGCACCTAACTACACCGGTTGGCAACGTGAGGTTGTTTGACGGGTACTGTCTGGTTTCGGGTAAAAGGTTGAAAATAACCTCGCATGCGTCCGTAAAACATGGAAACCCTGATCCATGCGTCAAGCTTTTCTGATTGCTGCGTTTGCCTTGGTCACCTCGCTGCTTTTTTCCCAGGCGCAGGTTGATAACCGCGAGAGATTTTTGCTGAATGTTCAGAAAACATCAGAACTCATTCTCATTGATGGCGAACTTAATGAGTCTGCCTGGACGCAGACATCAGTAGCCACACCTTTTTTTAATAAGTGGCCTACCGATTCCGGGTATGCCGATGCTAAGACGGATGTGAAAGTCATTTTTAATGACGAATATATTTATGTGAGCGCAGTCAATTATCAGGCTAAGAAAGACCTGATTATCCAAACTCTCAAGCGTGATCAACTTGATTCATACTGGAACAGTGAAAATTTTTCCATTGTAGTGGACCCGATGAATCAGAAGAGCACAGGTTTTATGTTTGGGGTGAATGCAGGTGGTTCTCAAATTGAGGCGTCAATTAATATTTTAGGAGCATGGTCAGTACCAAATGAGAATTGGGATAATAAATGGTTCTCTGCTGTGAAAGTTCTTGAAGATCGCTGGATTGTGGAGATGGCTATACCATTTACTGTATTGCGATTTAAAAAAGGTGTCAACGAATGGGGCGTAAATTTTGTTCGGACTGACATGAAACGAAATGCCTACTCCACATGGGCACAAGTACCGGTGCAACTGAATGGAGTTGATTTAGGCCATCTCGGGACACTTCAATTCGATGGAGCGCTAAGTCCACGACAAAGTCGGGTTACGCTAATTCCGTATTTGTCAGGAAGCAATACTCAGGATTTTGAGGAGGGAGAAGACGCAAAGCTTGACGCGAATGCAGGGTTGGATGCCAAGATTGCGCTTACTTCCTCCCTCAATCTTGACCTGACTTACAATCCGGATTTCTCCAATGTCGATGTCGACAAGCAAGTAACCAATGTAACGCGGTTTTCGATTTTCTTTCCTGAGCGGAGAAATTTCTTCCTGGAGAATGCCGACCTCTTTAGCAATTACGGATCGTGGATGGTGCGGCCGTTCTTTTCACGGAAGATTGGAATCCAGGAAGGTGAGCCTATTCCAATTCAGATGGGCGCCAGAATCACTGGTAATATTACCAAGTCGTTGCGCGTTGGCGTGATGGATATTCAGACAAAATCAACGGATGAATTTTCGGCCAATAATTATTTTGTTGCCTCCTTACAACAGCGCGTATTCAACCGGTCAACCTTAAAATTTTTCGCAGGCAATCGGCAAACCAATGAAGTGGTTGAAGGAGATATTTCAGACGAGTACAATCGTACGTATGGAGGAGAGTTTCAG
>DASTYM010000250.1:0-2502 GCA_035764995.1 Cyclobacteriaceae bacterium
TGGGTAGGTAAATCGTATCTCTTGATGGCCGATAATTTTTTAGCGATGAATGATATATTCAACGCAAAGCAAACGCTTCAATCGCTGATCGATAACAATTTCCCGCTGCAATACATTAAAGATTCAGCGAAGGATAAGCTCAAGCAGATTGAAGCGACTGAGTTAAAAGAAAAACAGAAGATAGAAGCTGATACCCTCGATAACAACCGTTGATTTGGCAATGAAGAAATTACTAACAATAGCAATCGTTCTGTTAACCGCCTCGTGTGCAAAGGCTCAGGAGTGGGACTCCGGTGAAATAAAAGATGTAGAAATTGAGATTGTAAAAGATCGTCAAATTGTTCTGCCAAAGGCGAACCGTTTGTTTGATAAAATTGCACCACGCCCGATTGATCCGGCAAAACCGGAAGTCGATTATAGTTTCAAAGCTTTCAATTTCAGCACACCCGAACTCAGTCCATCGCTTCGCCCGCTCAGGTTAAAGCAGGAAGATCCACAGCCTGCATATCGTGGATATGTGAGTGCCGGATATGGAAATTTTTCAACACCTTATCTTGAGGCCTTCGTCACCAGCAAGCAGGACAAGAAGAAATTGATCGGGGCGCATGCTCTTTACAATCATTCAGGCAAAGGACCGGTTGATGGAAAGAATTCCGGCAGCGGTACTTCTGGCGTATCCGCTTTTGTTCAAACGTTTAGCAAGGACATTTCTTTTAGGGGAAACATTGGATTTCAAAATCGCTCTACACATTTCTACGGATACCCGGAAGGTACGGATGTATCAAGTGATGAAATCGAACAGTCGTATTCAATTTTTGATCTTGGCCTTTCGATCGCTAATGCTAAAAATTCTGACTTCGCTTATCAGCTTGGAGGAAACTTTAGCCACCTGAGCGACAAATTTGACGCAGCAGAAAGTGCAGTCGATTTCAATTTCAAAAGTTCTTACAAGGTTTCCGATGATCAGTCAATTGTAGCGGCTGCAACGTATTCAATCCTGAACAGAAAGGATGTTGGTGTTGAAGCAAAAGCGCGCAACCTGTTTCAAGCCAAGGGATATTATTCATTTTTTCCTGTTGAGGAGTTTAGACTCCAGGTAGGCGCTGTAGTGGCATTGGAAAATGACACGCTTGACTCAAAGAGTTTTCATTTTTATCCCGATGTAAGGGCAACGTACGCCATCAATGATGCGGTAGATTTTGTAGGATCGCTTTCAGGTGGCATGGAAAAGGTATCACTGCAATCATTGGCGAATGAAAATATATGGTTAGCGCCAGCGGTCGCTTTGTCACACACAAATAAAGTAATTGATTTGCAGGCCGGGTTGCGCGCCAAGTTGGGAAGTAAAGTATTGGCAGGAGCAGGGATATCAATTGCCAGGTTGAAGAATATGTACTTCTTTATCAATGACCCGGCAGATGTTTCGAAATTCCAGGTGTTATATGACAATGGGACAGTTGAACGAATCAATCTATATGCTTCCTTACTCTACACCCATGCCAACATTGTTCGCGTGTCATTGCAAGGTGATTATTTTGGATATAATACGGATGAGCAAGCAGAAGCCTGGCATAAACCGGGGTATCGTGTAACTTTTGGTTCTTCTTATAACCTGTTCAAGAAACTGATTTTTAATCTTGATATGATTGCACAGGGCAATATGAAAGCGTTTGACTACAATACCAGTGAGACCGTTAAGCTCGATCCTGCCTTTGATCTGAATGTGCGCACGGAGTATTTGTTCTCCGATAAGTTCTCAGCATTTGTTGAGTTGAACAACATTCTTGCGAACGAGTATCCGGTTTATATGAACTATCCGGTGCGGGGGTTTCAGGCATTAGCTGGCTTTACATGGAAGTTTTGATTGACACGCGGGTTTAAGAGGAGCGACCTAGAGCCCTATACAATAGCCATTTAGTTTGTATGCCACGAAAATTCGCTTAATTTTGTATATAACAACTGTCCTAACCATTCATGGCAAGAAAAAAGAAAACAGACGAAGATGAGTCGTTGAATCAAAACGTGCAAAATGATTCTGATGATACCTTCGGTCTACCTGATATAGAATATAAACCTCTCAACAGAGAAGAAGAGACTTCGGTCGAAAGCAGCGAGATTAAACCTGAAGAGGAAACTCAACCTGCAGCTTCTACATATGAAAATGTTCAAAAACCTATGGAACAGCAACCTGAATATACCTATGATCCTGAAGAAGAATCAGCCCCTGTTTGGCCAAAAGTGATAGGAATCCTCTTGGTCCTTGCAGTAGCATTGGGAGCAGCCTGGTACTTTATTTCTTACAGGCCAGCGCAACAAGAGAAAGCGCGCCTTGAAAAGGAAAGATTAGAGCAAGAAGCAAAGAAAGAACAGGATCGCCTTGCTGAGGAACAACGCCTGCGCGATGAGGCAGCACAACGAAAGGCAGATTCATTGGCTAATATTCCCAAGACGGGAGCATTTGAAGTACTAACAGAACGTACTTCGCGTTACTATGTTATTGTG
>DASTYM010000251.1:0-8764 GCA_035764995.1 Cyclobacteriaceae bacterium
TTTTTAACAGATGCCCTTAACGAGCGTAAGAATTCTTTTCGAGGAATTTTCTATTCTTCCAGGACACCCTCTACCTCATCCATTTTTTTCTGGTTGTAGCTTCCGGAGGTAGCGTATAAAATTTTTCCGACCTTATCCAGCACAAAAAAGTAAGGGACATCTTTTTTCTCAAAATCAAGGGCTTCTTTGTATGGCTTCAGTTCTCCTTTATAGAACAGAATATACGGCAATAAATTAGGATCAACGTTTTTAAGTGCTTTCTTTTTAGCGGTACCGGTAGCTGCTGCGTTCACTCCGGTAAACATGGGCACGAAGTACACATTTACATCGTAACCAAAACCTTCAAAAAGACCTTTATTCTTTTGAATGAATTTTTCAAAAATGGGTTGAAACCACGTGTTGAGTTCATCTTCTGATTTTTTTGAGTAAGCTAAACCCAACAATGTATACTTGCCTTTTGCGGCATCAGGAAGTTTTACTTTTTTATCTTCTACTGTTTCTGCTTCCATGGCAGGGAACACTTTGCCAACAACCTGAGCTGTTACATTTGTAAAAACTATACAGGTGGCAAGAATAAAGAATAATTTTTTCATAGCATTGAAGTTAAGTAAAAGCGGTCATTGAATAACCCTGGCTGTAAGATTAACGTAAGCAAAAATGTTTCCATATTTTATGACGGTAAAAGAGCATTACGAGCGGTATTTGGGCAATTTCTATTCGTGGATGGCGGGCGATTTTGCTGAAAAACAGCAAGAGCAGGAGTATTTTTTTCGGAACAGCAATATTGAGCCAAATTTTTCTGGCGTGGCCATTGACCTGGGCTGCGGCCACGGTTTGCAAGCCGTTTCGCTGGCCAACATTGGGTTTTCAGTCCACGCGGTTGATTTCAATCCTCAACTTTTGTCGGAACTGAAGAAAAAAATTGGCACACGCGACATTGCCTTTACAGAAGCACATCTGCTTGAATATTTATATGCGATTCGGTTAAAACCAGAATTGATTGTTTGCATGGGCGACACACTTACGCACCTCTCAGGCCAGGATCAGGTAGAAGAACTCATTTCATTGAGTGCTCAGAAATTGGAAAAGGGCGGCAAGTTGATTCTTTCTTATCGTGAACTGGCAACCGAACTAACAAACGAACGAAGATTTATTCCGGTGAAAAGCGATGAGCACCGCATTCATATGTGTTACCTCGAATATTTGCCCGGCTATGTGAAAGTGTTTGATGTGTTGTACGAGTTGGAAAGCGATGGCTGGAAGCAGCACGTGAGCTGGTATCCAAAATTGCGCATTCCGGTTTCTTTAATTATTTCCCTGTTTGAAAAGCATAACCTCAGGCTTCTTAAACAAGAAGTAATAAGTGGTATGACTTACCTGATTGCCGGGAAGTAATTACTTCAACGAATAACTTCCTTGCGCAACTTCCATTTTCTTGCCGAGCTTTACTCGTGAATCAGGCTCACGTAAAGTTTTAACGTAAAACCATTCAGCTTTTGCTTTTTGCGGATACAGGGTAAGCAACAGGTACCCATGATCACGGTCGTTCAGGTATTTGATGTGAGGATTTGATTTCATCATCGCCCCCTCCATCCTCATCACTGTATCGACTGAGTGATACTCATCGTCATTGGCTGAGGAAATACTGGTTGTTCCGAATTCCACGGCAAATGGTTTGTACCTGGCGCTGATATCTGTTGCAACTTCAAAAGCCCATGAGGCATGAGTATCGCCTGTTAAAAAAACCACATCACTGATTTTGTTGTCAAGGATGAACTCCTTGATTTTTTTCTTCTCTGCCTGATAGCCATCCCAGGAATCAAGATTGCGGGGCATGTTGGGAAATACATCACCTTGGAGGATGTCAGAATAAACTACCTGGTTGCCGATTACCTTCCAGGTAGCAGCAGATTGCAATTCTTTTTCAAGCCACATAAGTTGTTCTGCGCCCAACATGGTGCGTTCTTCGGTGGTTGCATCTTGTGTTGCCGGAGGTTCTTCTCTTCCCTCAATGCGTTCATCCAGCATAATCAGTTGAGCAAGGGTTCCATATGAAAATGAACGATACAGCTTTTCGCCTTCGCGGATGGGTAGCCATTCATAATAGGCTTGCCTTGCTGCAGCTTTTCGTGCTTCAAAATCTCCTTCCTGATCAGGCTGATGATTTTGTGCACCGGCTTTGTAAACATTGTTGGCAAACTCATGGTCGTCCCAAATGGTAATGAATGGATGATTTTTGCTTACATCACGCAAGCCTTGATCTAATCTGTACTGGGCGTGACGTGTTCTGTAATCCTGCAACGAAACAATTTCATGTGCTGGAAGGTTGATGCGACCAATCGTGGTATCGCCATATTTTCCGGTTGCATATTCATAGATGTAATCACCTAGATGCAACACGGCATCAATTTCTTTTTCAGCAATGTTGCTGTACGCGTTGAAATAGCCAAATTCCCAATTGCTGCAACTAACCACCGCAAATTTCAGACTGTCCTTAGCGTTTACCGGGGTTGTTTTTGTTTTTCCTGTGGCAGATGTTTTCCCTAACGCGATAAACCGATAATAATAAACCTGATCGGCTTCTAATCCCTGAACATCAACTTTTACAGTATAATCACGCGCAGGACTTGTTGTAATAGTATCGAACGCAACGATGCCGGAGAAATCTGAATCTTTAGCGACTTGCCACTGAACCTCAATTTCAGGTACTGAATCAACTGGAGTAACACGCGTCCAGATAATAACACGATCGTTTAATGGATCACCCGAAGCAACGCCATGATAAAATGGTTTCAACGCTGAGTCGTAAAGGACTGCGGTTGACTCTGATAATGTTGGATATTGCTTTTCTTTTTCCTTACACGCAGAAAGAAGGGAGCCAATGAAACAGACAAAGCATACGATCCTGACAAGATGGTTCATACCAGTATATTTTTAGAAAGATAAACAACGAATATTAAACGGGCGTTACTGAAAAGATAAGTCTTATTAACTCAATTTAAATCAACTTTGCTAAGTTTAAAGTTACAACAGAAATATATGGCTTGGATATACCTTGTAATTGCAGGCTTGTTTGAGGTTGGATTTACGACAAGCTTGAAATTCAGTAATAACTTCAGCAACTGGAAGTGGTCGACTGCTTTTTTCATTTGCATTTATCTCAGCTTTCATTTTTTGAACGAAGCGATCCAAAAAATTCCAATCGGGACAGCCTATGCAGTATGGACCGGTATTGGAGCCGTGGGCACAGCGATTATGGGAATTATTTTCTTCAGCGAGCCGTCAGATTTTTGGAGAGTGTTTTTTATTATGCTGCTGATCGGTTCCATTATCGGATTGAAATTGGTATCAGCTCACTAGAAAAAAACCCCGACAAAGTCGGGGTTTCTAAAATAAATTATGACTCTAAAGTATTAGACGTTTTTCCACTTAATTGTACAGCCCAATGCTTTAGTTTTTGTTGCAGGAACGGGCTTGTTTGAAAGCAATGCATCAACAGCTTCTTCTACATACTTCTTTGAAGCAGCCGATTCATCTTTGGCGCTGTCATCAATTGCACCAATGTAGGCAACCTTGAAACCAGCACCTTCTTTCACTAATAAGAAAACATGCGGAGTGTTAGTTGCACCAAAGGCCTTAGTCACGCCTTGCGTTTCATCATACAAGAACGGGAAGTCGTAGCTGTTTTTCTTGGCGTGTTTAACCATTTCATCAAATGAATCTCCGGGAGAAATCGTTGGATCGTTTGGTTGAATAGTTACCACCGGGAAACTTTGTGAAGCATATTTTTTATTCAACGCTATAATACGGGTGTTATAAGCCTTTGAATAAGGACAGGTGATGCAATCAAAAATTACAATAACGCCTTTTGAATTCTTGTAATCAGACAACGCCACAGTTTTACCATCTGTGTTTTTCAACTTAAAGTCGGCAACGGTATCGCCCACTTCATAGCCTTGCTTAACCGGGCTCGCAGCTACCATCAGCAACAAGCAAGCGGCCATTAAAAAAAGTGATCTCATATTCTTTTTTGTTTAGTTGTTTAAAGTGAATACTCCCGCACCTCGGGGTATATGTTATAATAGTTCTGCAATCAGTTTCTCAAGCTCACCATCATGGAGCTCTTTTTCAACAAATTTTCTTTGACCGGTTTTTCCATTGATAATCATGGTAGCCGGTAATGCCCCAGACCAGCCTTTTTCAATGTCATCTATATAGGTGTTGGAGTCCTTGGCATCCAGAATCAGCACCTTTGACTGAATCTTCTTGCGGGCAATAAACTTATGAACCTTTGCAGGGTCAGGGTCCAGGTCAAGATCCATGCTTACGAACGTAACTTCAACATCCTTCCGCTCCTGACCAAGCTTTTCAAAAAGCGGCATTTCTTTAACACAGGGGCCACACCAGGTAGCCCAAAAGTTGATAACCTTGATATTGTCACTCTTCGATGTGATCAGACTTTGTAACTGATCTAATTTTACAACCTCAGCCTTTTGGGCCATAGTTGTAGAGGCAAGGAAAAGCATGAATGCGACTAGCAAGTTTCTCATAGTTTATTTTTCGAAACGGATTATAGCAAAAGTAGTTCCCAAAATTTCCCCAACCCCCTTCGAAAGGTTGGTTGTAAGTTTTTAACAACAAAGCCTGCAAAATGGTTAAAATTCAGGCAGTTACAAAAACACCAAAAACGAAGAAAAAAGAATCCCACAAAACATTGCAGTTATCCACATTACGGGAATGTTTATTGTTAACTGTTTGAAAATCATAATAATACGCCTTGCAAAATCAATCAATTCTTTGTGGACAACTTTCAGGGGTATAAATATATGTTATAACAAAAGATTTGATTCTAATAATCAGATATTCAGATTCATAGCGTAGGATATAACCGCCTTTTAGCTATTTTTTGACCATGAACAACAGTAAAAACAGGGTCAATAGACTTTTTAACATTCAGGTTCCGGTGATTCAGGCAGGCATGATCTGGACAAGTGGCTGGAGGTTGGCTTCGGCCGTGAGTAATGGTGGTGGTTTAGGCCTGATTGGAGCAGGATCTATGTACCCTTCCGTACTTCAGGAGCATATCAGAAAATGTAAAGCAGCAACCACGAAACCTTTCGGTGTGAATGTTCCATTACTATATCCCGAAATTGATCAGCTCATGAACATGATCATAGAGGAGGGAGTAAAAATTGTTTTTACCTCAGCAGGTAATCCAGGCTTATGGACGAGTTTTCTGAAAGAACGTGGAGTTACGGTAGTGCATGTGGTATCGAGTGTGAAGTTTGCAAAAAAATCGGAGCAGGCAGGAGTGGATGCCGTTGTTGCAGAAGGTTTTGAGGCGGGTGGTCATAATGGAAGAGAAGAAACAACTACACTGGTGTTAATACCCATGGTAGCCGATACAGTTTCCATTCCTGTAATTGCGGCCGGAGGCATTGCCAGTGGAAAAGCCATCCTCGCCATGGAGGCACTTGGTGCAGAAGGCGTGCAAGTGGGAAGCAGATTTGCCGCCAGTGAAGAATCATCGCTGCACCAAAATTTTAAAAAGAAAATTACGGAATCAAATGAAGGAGATACCATTCTGACCATGAAGCAACTTACACCAGTGCGATTAATTAAAAACAAATTCTTCAAACAAGTTGAGGAGGCTGAACAGCGCGGAGCAAGTGTGGAAGAATTAAAAACTTTGCTTGGAAGGGCTCGAGCCAAGAAAGGAATGTTTGAAGGTGACCTGGACGAAGGTGAACTCGAAATCGGACAAGTTGCCGCAGCAATCCGCAGCATTAAACCTGCGGCAGAAATTCTTCAGGAAATCTGGAACGAATATCTCGAGTGCAAAAAGAAACTGTGTAAGAGCTAAGTATGAAGTTCATCAAGATAAAAGAGACTTGTCTTTACGTCCACAACCTGGAACTGGCAAAAAAGTTTTATCATGAGATATTGGAACTACCACTGATCAGTTACGTACCCGGTAAACATATTTTTTTCACAGCTGGTAGTTCCGTGTTGCTGTGTTTTAATCCGGAAGATTCAAAACATAAAACCAGTCCGCCCGGTCATTATGGCGGAGGCAAACAGCATTTTGCGTTTGAAATTGGGGAGCAGGATTATGTGGAATCAAAAGAATGGATTCGCGGAAAAGGCATTACCATTACCGAAGAAGTAAAATGGAAGGAAGGCGTTCAATCATTTTACTTTGAAGATCCTGAAGGAAATGTATTGGAAATTGTACCGGACAAAGGAATTTGGCCCTAGTCGGTCAGACTTTACTCAATGAAACGTTAAGCTTAAAGATAGTTTCTTTTGCCGGAGTTGGAGTATGAACAGATCTCTTGTAGACAGTAGTATACCACTGTTCATACTCGCGAAACTGAATGCAATTGCTAACGACTTTACCATCCAACAAAATTTTTATCCTTTCAACTTCAGCGTTATGCTCAAGTAAAAGTTGTTGATTGGTGGGGAGGTCATTTACATTGATGAATTCGATCCCTTTATAAACCTTTGCAATTGCTTTCATCTTCTTTTGATATCGCGGGCGCAAAAATAGTAACCTTAATGAATTAGACTCGCTATATTAAAAGAGGTTTATTAGGCCATTCTAAATAAATTGTTATGTTAATTTTAAAATCGTCACGCGGACAAAATCAATGGTCGGATTTTTTGAAACTCCTGTTGAATACCTGAAAGGCGTTGGTCCTCAGCGCTCGGCATTATTGAACAAAGAGTTGAATATCTTCACGTTTGGAGACCTCATTCAATATTATCCATTCCGTTACGAAGACCGTACCAGGTTTTATTCGATCAATTCGCTGAACGAAGAAATGCAGTACGTTCAGCTGAAAGGCTCTGTAACAAAAAAAGAAATCATTGGTGTAGGAACCAAGAAGAGACTGGTTGCTCATTTCAAGGACGAAACTGGCACGATTGAATTGGTTTGGTTTCAGGGAATTAAATGGATGTTGGAAAAAATTAAGCCTGGGGTCGAATATGTGGTTTTTGGTAAACCGGCTCTGTTTGGAAAGAAATTCAACATGGCTCATCCGGAAATTGAAGTATTAACACCTCAAAACTCGAAAGGTGGGCACTTTCATCCGGTTTATCCGCTCACCGAAAAGCTGCGCTCCCGCTATATCGACAGCAAGGCCATTTCAAAACTTCAACAAGAGCTGCTTGTACTCGCAAAAGATAAAATCAGGGAAACACTTCCGGCTGACATGCTGAAGCAGTTTAAATTTATCGATAAACGGGAAGCGCTGCTCAATATTCATTTCCCGCAAAGTTTGGAGTTACTGAATCAAGCGCAAAACAGATTGAAGTTTGAAGAACTCTTTTATGTTCAGCTGCGCCTGTTGAAAATGAAACTCGTGCGACAGGATAAATTCAAAGCTCAGATTTTTAATGATGCAGCCCTACTGACAAAGTTTTACAAAGAGCACCTCCCATTTGAATTAACAGAAGCACAGAAGCGGGTGATCAAGGAAATTTATGCCGACCTCCGATCAGGCAAACAAATGAACCGGCTGTTGCAGGGCGATGTGGGAAGCGGCAAAACAATTGTTGCATTTGTTTCAATGTTACTCGCGATTGGCGGAGGTTCTCAGTGTGCACTGATGGCCCCGACAGAGATTTTAGCACAGCAGCATTTTACAAACCTGAGCAAATATGCCGAGAAAATGCGGATAACGATCGCTTTGCTGACTGGCTCCACAAAAAGAACTGATCGTAAATCGATTCATGATGCACTGAAGACTGGCGATCTGAAAATATTAATTGGAACCCACGCACTGATCGAAGATGAAGTAAAGTTTAAAAAGCTTGACCTGGCCATTATCGATGAGCAGCATCGATTCGGAGTAGCACAGCGATCGAAACTTTGGAGTAAAAATGCAGGAACTTATCCGCACGTGTTGGTGATGACCGCCACGCCAATTCCAAGAACATTGGCGATGACCTTGTATGGCGATCTTGATATTTCTGTCATTGATCAATTGCCTGTTGGAAGAAAGCCAATCAAAACAATTCACAAGTTTGATTCACATCGCCTGCAAGTGAATCAATTTTTAAAAGAACAAATTGCGTCAGGTCGCCAGGTTTATATTGTGTATCCACTGATTGAAGAATCGGAAAAACTTGATCTGAAACATTTAATGGACGGATACGAAAGCATTTGCCGCGCGTTTCCGGATCAGGCGATAAGCATTGTTCACGGTAAAATGAAACCGGAGGCAAAAGACTATGAAATGAAGCGTTTCGTGAAAGGAGAAACGAGTATCATGGTAGCCACCACGGTTATTGAAGTAGGTGTCGATGTCCCCAATGCATCCGTCATGGTGATTGAAAACGCTGAGCGATTCGGATTGTCGCAATTGCATCAGCTTCGTGGGAGAGTCGGCAGGGGTGCAGCGCAATCGTATTGTGTTCTGATGACGAGCTTTAGATTGTCTGCAGATTCAAAAGTCAGAATTGAAACACTCGTACGAACCAATAACGGATTTGAAATCTCTGAAACAGATTTACAACTTCGTGGCCCTGGAGATTTACTTGGCACACAACAAAGCGGTGTACTTGATTTATTAATTGCTGATCTGGGAAAAGATGGCAAGTTGCTTCAACTGGCACGCGAATCTGCGGTTCGTATATTAGAAGAAGATCCAAACCTTGAAAAAAGTCAAAATAAGGTAATCCGGACTCAGGTAGAGCATTCCCGAAAATCTACAATTAACTGGAGCAGAATAAGCTGATCAGATTTTTATTAAAT
>DASTYM010000252.1:0-3092 GCA_035764995.1 Cyclobacteriaceae bacterium
AAAAATGTGCACAGCTTGATCTGATGTAAACCATACCCGACCCTTTTGATCAACTTTTATTTCTCCAGCTGAATTTAATAATTGTTCGTGGTCAAAGGTTACCAAGTTCAATGAATCTTTACTAACTACATTAATTTTAATAACGCCAAAGGTTAGCGCTGCGATCCAAACGTTTCCCTCATAATCAATATCCATATGAGAAATAGCATTCATTGGCAGAAATGAGTTACTTCTTTTGTCATTGCTTAACGTTCTAAAAGTATTAGTTGCAGGATCGAAAATGCTTATACCAGCATTTCTCGAGGCAAACCATATTCTTCCAAATTTATCCTCAAGAAGATCGCGCAAGTAGTTTGAGCACACTGAATTCCCATTTTCATTCCATTGATAGTTTACAAAACTCAAATCGGAACTACGTAGTCTATAAGCACCTTTTTGAGTTGACGTAATCCAATAGTCACCAGACGTTGCCCTGATTATTCTATCGAATTGAGGAATTGGTGCTCCCGCACCAGCTTTCAGTTTTTGAAGTGCGGGTGAATCGATCCATTTCTCTCTTGTTTTATCAAATAATCGTATCTCGTCATGTGATACTACCCAAAGTGAATCTCCTGTTGTATTCATTAAATTGGAGATATAATCTCTCCTATCGCTTGGATCTTTTCCTAGCTTAAAGGAACGTTGTTGATTATCCTTTCCTGATACAATAAGTCCGTGCCCAAATGTGCCTATAAAGTTCTTTTCAAAAATTTTATCTTCAATGATGGCACTAACACTTGTGGTTGGTTCAGGTGCAAAAATGGGGTTAAAATCCCACGAATTTTTAGGATTTATCATAACTAATCCTAATTTCGAAGCAACCCATACAACACCGTCTTTGTCTACAAACAGCTCCGAGAATAACAAATCTTTGTCGGTAACGTCATTTCCGAAGGAGTCAATTAATTTCAGAAAAGAAAAAGCCCTCGATTGAATATCAAAAATGCCTAATGGTTTTCCTTTATCCCATGTGGTTACCCATATTTCATTCTCATTTTTCCAGGCGATATCCTGAACACTATTCGTATTTGGGAGATATTGATAGGAATCGTATTGCTTTAAAGTAGTTTGATAGACATTAAATAATTTCCTTTCCGGTGAGTAATAACAAACTCCTCCCTGGTTTGCAGATAACCAAAACCCTCCATGCTTATCATCCAGAATTCTTCTAAAGAAATCATTGCGATGTTTTCCCGGAACATCTTCGACAATTCGAATGGGTTTAATGTTTTCCGATTTTCTATCATATAGATACAATCCATCGTGGGTTGCCAACCAAACATTGTTCGATGAATCTTCAACCATGCCATTAACAACATTATGTCTTCGAACCTCTGCCAGCGTATATCCTTTGTTTATAAATGAGCTCAAGACTATTCTTCTCTCAACAGTTCCCGATTCAGGATTTAATACAATCAATCCGCTGCCATCAATACCCACCCAAACCCGGTCGTATTTGTCGAACGAAATGAAACTCGTTCCATTATCTGTTGAGCCCAATTGATATCGGGTAAATCGGTTACGAGACTGGTCATAGCAGGTAATACTTGATTCATGACCGATCCAAATTCTGTTGAACTTATCTACCGCAAGGCAATTAATTCTATTGCTCCCGATTGAATTCGTATCGTGTGAACTATACCGGTAAATTCTAAACGAGTTACCATCAAACCGGTTGAGGCCGTTTCCTGTACCTATCCATAAATATCCAGTTCGATCCTGAACAATACTCGTTATACTGACACTCGAAAGCCCAGATTCTGAATCGAAGACCTTAAACTTTGTTTGTGCAAATGAAGAAAAACTGATCAATGAAAACCAAAAACATGCGTAGGCAATTTTTGAAATCTTGTACTTCGATGCAATACAAAACGATAATAATAAATACCTGTTAAAATTCCGGGCTCTCATTTTAAGTCAGATTCCTTTAATGAAGGTTAACCAAATCCTCATCCACAACTTTTTTCATCATAAGCACGATAATAATGCGAGTACCGACAGGTTCGCCCAATTCATTTTTCAAATCTTGTATATTCGCTATTGAACTTCCCTGAAGTAGTTGCAACCTCTCAGAGGTGATCTTAAGCCCGAGCGACTTGTGTGTAATTTTTGACTTTGATCTTATTTGGTTAGATCGCTCACGGCCAATTCCGTTGTCCTCAACAATGCATTTCAAATTACCATTACCCTTCAGAAACTTAACAGTGATTACTCCCGACCCATTTACTTTATGTAAGAGACCATGAGCGATCGCATTTTCGACATAGGGTTGTACTATCATTGATGGAATGAGGATGGAAGATGGTTGAACCTCGTCTTCAACTTCAATCTTATAGGAAAACTTATCCTCAAAACGAAGCGCTTCCATAACAAGATATAACCTCAGGGTTTCGATCTCCTGTTTCAGTGTGATCCATGATTCGGTTGAGTTCTCTAGTATTCCCCGCATTAGTTTTGAAAACTGAGTCAAGAATTCTGAAGCTTTCACCGTTTCAAATTTCACGATGTGACCATTAATGGCACTTAGGCAATTAAAAATAAAGTGTGGCCGCATCTGGGTATGCAGGGCTTTCAACTGAAGTTGCGATATTCTTTTGTTCCTGTTTAATTGATAAGAATATACAAGCGCGATACTACCGCTGAAAAAGAGGATGATAAGTACATAAAACCATGTTGTTTCCCAAAATGGCGTCTCAACATGAACATATAACAGGTTCTTTTCCTTGCCCCAGATTCCTTCATGATTGAGTACTCTTAATTTGAAAATATAATTTCCACCAGCGAGGTGACTAAATTCAGTCGAATTATTATTAGAAGGGGTAGTCCAAGTGTTGTTTTTCAAACCTTCTAACTTATACGAGTATTTTATTTTGTGGCTGTTTAAAAAATCAAGTGCAGCAAAATCAATCGAAAATGAGTTCCGATCGTATGACAGCACAATGCTATCACCGCTCAGTTCTGTTGGATAAATCTCTTTACCAAGAACTTTAACAGAATTGATAGCAACCTGATTTGAAGTCGTGTCTGGAATGATGTATCTGTCCTCGATCAAA
>DASTYM010000253.1:0-2456 GCA_035764995.1 Cyclobacteriaceae bacterium
GCTCGTCCTGATAGCGTTAGTTGTTACCCTTGCAATAGAAGTTCCTATCGACAACCAGGTTAAAGTATGGACGTCATCAACACTCCCTTCGAGTTGGGAATCATTTCGCAACAGGTTTGAATTTTTTCATACCGTAAGAACATTCATTTCACTGGCAAGCTTTGCTTTCTTTTCGGCCTTTGTGATTGGATCGGCTCAAAAAATGAAAACGAAATAAAAATTTATGAACAGTAGATTAAAAATCTGTTTATGTTTGGTTGGTCTGCTCCTATCATCATTTCAATCATCTCAACATGGAGATTTGACGGTTATAGCATCAGGAATCAGAAATTCCAATGGCGAAGTCAATTTCAATTTGTTCAACAGAGCTGATGGATTTCCTTCAGAGGTGAGCAATGCCTTGCAGCATTTAAGGGGAAAAATAAGCAACGGAACTTCCTCCGTGATTTTCAAAAACATACCGTTTGGCAAATACGCCATCGCTGTCTATCATGATGAAAACAATGACTCAAAGTTGAACAAATCCTGGTATGGCAGGCCAACCGAGGGCGTTGGTATTTCGAATAATGCCAAAGGGCATTTTGCTCCGCCAACTTTCGGGCAGGCAAAATTTGATTTCAACGCTCAATCAAAGACACAATTGATTACGATCAACTACACTTTCGAACCATAAGCATTAACAATTTATGAACACACAAACTTTCTTACACATCAGTTTAGTTGTGCATTTAATCGCCCTTACAATGGTGGTGGGCATAACAATCGCAAACGCGGTTGCATCTCATCAATTCTGGAAACTTTATGACATGAATCGGGAGCACGGATTGTCCGCCTTTAAAGGAATCAAGAAGTTACAGTTATTCGGTATGCTTGGCCTGCTTCTTCTGATTTTTTCAGGCATACTCATGCTGTGGCTTTACAATTGGGCTTATGGTGAGCAGTTGTGGTTCCAGGTAAAGATGACTTGCCTGGTACTGATTCTCGTGAATGGATTCACCATGGGAAGAATCACCACTCTAAGAATGGAAAAATTGCTTAAAGAAGGGAGTGACACAAAACATCAGGATACTCAAAGATTAAGGAGAGACATGAAGATATTTCAGCTCACTCAATTATCACTATTCATGATCATTATTGTGCTTGCCTCCTTCCGCTTTGTATAAATCCTGAACAAAAAGGAAAAAAGCAAAGATGGAATGATTCAACTAACTTATTAGAACCTGGTGGCAATGCGCCATCGTCAATCCAGCAAATAATCGCGTCAATTTGTTGCTGTGTCAATGGCGATCTCGCTAACGGTGGCATTCTTCTACTTGAAACCTGTGTTCGAATTCGTGAGGCGTTTTCTTGAATTTCAGAATACGTTGTAAGCTTTGGAAATTGACTTCCATTGTGGCATTGGCTCACGGCACAATTATTTTGAACGATTTGAGAAACTGAACTAAAATCAACTCCTGAAGGAATGGTTGCTGTCAATGAAAAATCACAACCAGTTGCATCCCGTGTTAGAACAAGATAATTACCATTTGCAAGATTGCTGAATACATTCGATTGCTGAAACGAATCGCCATTCAATTGATACATAAATGGTGGCGTCCCACCTATTGCTGAAACTGTCAAACTTCCATTTGAAGTTTGACAACCCGAAGGTGTACGGGCAACATCAACCTGGAAACCATTTTGATTCTCAACGCTCGCAGTAACAGCGTACTCACACGGTCCGGAAATTGCTGTCACTGTATAGTTTCCTGCGCTTAGGTTCGAAAAAATTGGCTCATTCTGCGGTGAGTTGTCGTTCAATCGAAAACGAAATCCATCACCGCCACTTACACTCACTTCAATCAGGCCGCTGGGAACTGCACAATCGCTTGGCTCTCGCCTGACGATTTGTAAAGTTATAGTGGGGTCGCAGCCGGGAAGGTCATCGTATTTACAGGATTGTACAATAAACCAAACAACAAGCCATCCTGCCAATTTCACAGTTTTCATTTTCATATTTCAATAAATTAAGTTAGAAAGGAACCGTCCCGGCAATCCAGAACGGTTCAATAACGAAATAGATCCAAAAATCTTTTTAAGGATATGGATTGGGGTTCGGATTTGGATCAGGGATGCTATTAGAATTAGATCCGATGTTTCCCTGGGCAACCATCACTGCTAATTCTGCAGCACTTTTATGAACGTTTACATGGCCATTGAAACTAATGAGCCCTTCGTAAGTAATAGGTGTTCCATCGTTGAGCTGTGTTACAGTTGTTATACTTTGACCAGTGGTTCCGTCAACTGCAGTGAGATCCAAAACAATTGGTCCTCCGGCACTAGCATTATTTCCGTGAATGTGTGCCGGGTGGACATTGCCCGCAACCGTACCTGTTAATTGAATTGTGATTATTGTAGTCGTACTGTTTGTTTTATGGAATGTCACCGTTCCGCTTACACCTGAACCAGATAATTCA
>DASTYM010000254.1:0-5431 GCA_035764995.1 Cyclobacteriaceae bacterium
TTCAATCGTGCATTAATCAGGTCACGAATGCTCATGTTCTTGTTTTCTTCCTGCTTTCGCTTATCGCGGATTACACGGGCCTGTTGCAATTCTTTTCTGCGTGTAGGAGGTGTAAACACCTGGCGATTCAAATTAAAATCATGGCTCACATAAATCTCATCACGCATCCTTTTGTTGGTGATCATCGCAAATGTTTTACTATCTGGATTGAAATCATACTCTTCAATACTGGTTGCGAAATTGGTCACTTGTGTGTAAATGCTTGTGCTGCGATCGAACTTAAAAAGATTGATAATACCACGCTGATCACTCAGGTAATAAAAGATGTTATGATTCAAGGCGATGGGTGCATAGTCCTTACTCAGCGTATTGGTGATGCGTTGTAAGGTTGCCTTCGCGGTATCCAGGTCCAACACAAAAAGATTATGATTATCGGTGAGTTCGCTTAGTGAAGGCTTAATTTTTGCACTCAGTGAATCAGTAGTTCTGTTTGAACTAAAAACAATTTTGTTGCTGTTCGGAATAAACGTTGGGTCCAGATCATCATAAATATCATTGGTGAGTCGTCTGATCCGGTCTCTTCTTGAACTGATCAGGTATAAATCGTTTTTCCCTTCATAGTCTGCACTGAGCACCGCCAGTCTTCCGTTGGCTGAGAAACTAATGCTTCGCACGTTATTAAACTTGTCGAGTTCGCGTGGGAGTTTTGTTTTGGTGCTCAGGTCATATAACCAGAAAGTATAGTTGCCTTGCTTCACGGCAATCACACCCAGCGTATTGGCATCTGACCATCCGATAATTGGCAAGCGATAATCTACTTCCTGGTTTATTACTTTACTTCCCTGTGATAAAATGGTGGTTTCTTTTCCGCTGGCGATCGAACGAACTTTTACAATGTATCGGCCACGATCATTTTCCGCGTAAGCGATGTAGCGTCCATCCGGACTTACTTTTAATGTAGTGTATTCAGTGGTTGGGTTGTGTCTTAACTTTTCGCGCAACGAATCAGGAGGGCTTATATATGCCTGGCCTACCTGTTGCTGCATTTGGGAATAATATTGCTGCCATTCCTTCATCACTTGCTTGTAGTTCACGCCCAGCGTGATCAAGATGCTCCTCTCCTCGTTACGGGTGATGCGGGTGTAATTCAAAATGTTGGAGATACTGCTCTTTCCATATTTCTCTGCGATGAAATTCCAAAACGACTGACCTACCAGCGCAGCTTCACGTCCCGCAAACTTCGATACTTTATTAATGCGTTTGGTCCGTACAATTTCGCGGATATAATCATCCATTTCCGCGGTCCATCCGCGCGATACATATTGCGCAGCACCACTTACAAACCACTCAGTCAAATTCATCAGCAGGGCGCTTTGAAACATCTCTTTCAAATTGCCACCATACATCATCTCATTCACCATCAGGTTAGAGACCTTATAAAGCAATTCCTGCTTAAACTCTTGCGCTGTACCGAGGTGGGAGACTTCGATGTATGGTTTAATAAATTCTATCTCACCGTTTACATTAAACTGACTGCGGTTTAATCCAACGTTGCTTTGCCGCTGATCGGCAAGGGAGTTGTAAAGGAAAATGCGGGTTTTAAAGTACGGTGCATATCCGATCAGGTCGGTAATCCGGTCAAACTCAGATTCCAGATAATTGAGTGCTTCGGTGGCAACAGCCCTACGGCCGTCATAATAGTATACATCAAAGTTTTCGCCACTTAAGTAGTACCAATCGAACGAGCGGTATTGAACCCTGTTTTTGCCAAAAACCTCATTTGCCCGCTGGGCATCAGCGATTGTTTGAATTAACAGGAAAACCAGAATAACAAGGGTAAAACCCCGCGCGGTAGCTCTCATCTCAACAAATTTCCACCATAATTATAGTGTTTATAACGGTGAATATCCACCTCTTTGTTTATTGGGGTGCCATTTTCCATCCATGCTGCTAAAACCTTCGAAAAATAGGGTGCCAGGCTTACCCCCTTGGTGCCCAATCCATTGAAAATCACAAGTGAAGAATGATCAGGATGGGGCCCTAAAATCGGTCTGCGGTCAGGGGTGGTAGGACGCAAGCCCCATGACTGAGCCGTTATTTGATATGGGAAGTTCACTAATTCATTCAGCTTGGTAACAAGTTCAATTCGGCCTTCTTCGGTGATGGTTGGTGATGTATCCTTGAACTGATAAGTGGCTCCAACTTTCCAGATTTCAGGCACCAGGTACACACCCCGGTTATAAATTTTTGAAACAGATGTTGAAGTGCTGATGCTCAAAGTCTCTCCCTTCAGTGGCCGAATTGGCAACCATGAAAAAAATTTGCCAGCTCCGGCTCGCTCGCCCTGGCAAAAAATAATTTTACTTGCCTTGAATTGAAGATACCGGATAGAGTCCTCTTCAACGATTAATTCTTCTTCCCGAAAGTCTTGCTCTACTAATGAATTGGTTTGTTGAATGTATTGCCTGACAGCTTCACAAAATTTTATGGTATTCAAATATCCGCATTGCTTAATCATCAACCCGCCAAATTTATTTTGTACCTGATCTTCTTCAATGGGAGATGTATGCACAGCAGTTAAATAAGCGGCAATCGAAGCATTCGAACTTTTCCCCATCCATTCATTTTGTTCTTCAATAGAAACAAATGGTCGATACAAAGGCATGGGATGAAAAAAAGAAGCTGAAGTAATTTGCTCGGCTTGCTCGTAGAACCCGTGCAGGTATGGAAACAAAGTGTCAGCCATCCAGGTAAGCGTCATGTTGCGTCCCGTGATCGGGTTAAATAATCCAGCGGCAACCCGCGTAGCCGAATTTTCATGGACACTATCAATTACAACAATACGCTTTCCTTGCTGCATCAATTGAAGGGCAAGACAAGATCCCGCCAATCCCTGGCCAACAATAATATAATCTACCGTTGTTTGCGAATTCAATTACGAGACAGTTAAATAACAAAAATCCAACTTATTTTTGGATTCTAAATCCTCGTCATGCTCCAGGTGAAAAAATTTGTGTTTAATCCCTTCATGGAAAACACCTACGTGTTGTTTGATGAAACCAGCGAGTGTGTAATAGTCGATCCAGGTTGTGTTGAAAAAGAAGAGGAAAACGAACTAACAGAATTTATTGAAAGCAATCAGTTGGTGGTAAAACAACTGATTAATACCCATTGTCATATCGATCACGTGCTGGGCAATGCGTTTATAAAAAGGAAATTCAACGTACCGCTGCTCATACATCCCATTGAAGAACCCATGTTAAGAGCGGTTAAATCGTACGCTTCCAATTATGGCTTTTTTCAATATCAGGACTCAACACCTGATTCATTTTTAAACGAGGGCGATCACGTGACTGTTGGAAATCAAAAACTGGAAGTGCTTTTCGTTCCCGGTCATAGTCCAGGCCACATAGCTTTTTACCATCCGGCATCGAAAGTTTTGATTGGTGGTGATGTGCTTTTCGAAAACAGCATTGGGCGTACCGATTTGCCCGGTGGAGATTTTGAAACGTTGATCAACAGTATTCATCAAAAATTTTTCACCTTGCCTGACGATGTTACCGTATATTGCGGGCATGGTTCAGAAACCAGCATTGGTTTTGAAAAACGAACAAACCCGTTTTGCGCACTTAACCAGTAGGCAATATGCAATTGGCAGTAAGCAATTTTGCCTATTGCCCCTTGCCTACTGCATACTGACCTGAAGTATCTAACCGACAAACAATGATTCGCCACATTCCAAATTTTTTAACATGCTGTAACCTTATCTGCGGTTGTTTGGGTGTTGTGTTCGCATTGGAAGGTCGCACCTTTCCTGCTGCTTACTTTGTTTGGATTGCTTGCGTGTTTGATTTCCTTGACGGATTTGCCGCGCGCATGTTGAAGGTAAGTTCTCCAATCGGAAAAGAGTTGGATTCATTAGCTGATATGGTGAGTTTCGGTTTGCTCCCATCGATCGTAATGTATACAATGTTTGAAGCTGTCCAAGGTCGCGAATATGTTCCCTACATCGCGTTTTCAATTGCTGTTTTTTCTGCACTCCGTCTCGCAATTTTTAATGTGGATACACGTCAGTCAGATTCGTTTAGAGGATTACCCACACCCGCGAATGCACTTTTGATTACCGCGCTTCCGCTACTCACTGGAGAGATCACTAATTACTTTAAATCATATCTTTTTTTGACCATCATTACTATAATATCGTCCTACCTGATGGTTTCCGACATTGAATTATTTGCTCTTAAATTCAAAAATTTCTCGTGGCAGGATAACAAAATCAGGTTTACATTTTTACTGCTTTCGGTATTACTTCTTGCGACACTGCAACTGGCAGCCATCCCCCTGATTATACTATTCTATATAGCCTTATCGTTAGGGGTGCGGGCAGTCTCAAAATAGCGCTACTTTTGTTTTGGATTAAGCCATCTTGAGTTGAAAAAAGCCTCAAATAAGTCCATTTTCGCACTTTTTTCCCTGTTTATCCTGGGGTATTGTTCAGGTATTGTACCTGTTCAAAGCCAGTCTTCCGTGCTCCAGTCGGGCATTTGGTACAAGGTTGCTGTCGAAAAAAATGGTGTGTATAAAATCGATCAAAGCTTGTTTAAAAAGATGGGCTTCGATCCCTCCAAAACCGACCCTCGAAACATTAAAATTTATGGAAATCCCGGTGGCATGCTTCCGCAGGCCAATAGTTCACCGCGGCCATCCGACCTGATTGAAAATGCAATCTATGTTGAAGGTGAATCGGATGGTGCATTTAACGCGGGAGATTACATTCTCTTTTACGCGCAAGGGCCCGATAAAATTTTTTTCAATCAGGCGAAAGGAATTTTCTCCTACGAAAAGAATTTGTATGCCGATAAGAATTATTACTTCATCACCGTTGGGGAATCAATCGGAAAAAGAATTGACACATCCGAAAATATTGCAGGCTCTTTTCCGGTAGTCGATCAATTTGAAAATTTTACGTACTATGAACTCGATCAGCATTCAGAATTGAAATCGGGAAGACAATGGTATGGCGAACAATTTGATCTTACCCTAGAGCTAACAAAAACGCTGAATGTTTCAGGAGTGGTTCCCGGTTCAACGATGAAACTTGTTTCTGCGGTAATGGCTCAATCATTTACCGGAGCTTCATTCAATGTTTTCATCAATGGAAACCAGGTGCTCCAACAACCCGTTGCTTCCGTTCCAAATGCTTTATATGCAATTAAAGGGCGCGAAAGAAGTGATACCGTTTCAATCAACGCTAATAATGTTTCAGCTCCGGGACGATCGTCACAGGAACTCAAGTATCAGTACGTTAAGAGCGGCTCAGGAACATCACGAGGGTATCTTGATTATTTTCTACTCCAGGCAACACAGCAACTTGTTTTAAGCGGTCAACAAATGAGTTTCCGTTCGATGGAAAGTTTGAGTAATCCGGTTT
>DASTYM010000255.1:0-10167 GCA_035764995.1 Cyclobacteriaceae bacterium
TGCCGTACTCGGATCCGGAATTATGGGCTCGCGCATTGCTTGTCACTTCGCCAACATCGGAGTGGAAGTATTGTTGCTTGACATCGCTCCAAAAGAACTCACCGATGACGAGAAGAAAAAAGGATTGGCACTCGATCATCCGGCCGTAAAAAACAGAATTGTGAACGCTGCTTTTGATGCCACACTGAAGGCAAATCCAGCTTCATTATTCAGCAAAAAATTTGCATCACGCGTGAAGCTCGGAAACTTCACCGATGATATGCCGAAGATCAAAAACTACGACTGGATAATCGAAGTGGTCGTAGAAAATCTCGATATTAAGAAAAAAGTTTACGAAGAGGTTGAGAAATATCGCACGCCAGGAACGCTCGTAACGTCCAACACTTCCGGCATCCCAATTCACCTCATGGCGGAGGGAAGAAGCGAGGATTTTCAGCGCAATTTTGCCGGAACTCACTTCTTTAATCCACCCCGATACCTCAAACTTCTTGAAATAATACCTACCGGCAAGACTGACCCTGAAATCACTAAATTCTTGATGCATTATGGTGATTTGTACTTGGGTAAAGTAACTGTACTGTGCAAAGACACCCCGGCTTTCATCGGAAACAGGGTGGGAATTTATGGTCTTTTGAAGGTAATAGATTCCATGAGGAAGTTCGACCTGAATGTGGACGAAATTGACAAGCTTACTGGTCCTGTTATCGGCCGTCCGAAGTCAGCAACATTCAGAACTTCTGACGTTGTGGGTCTTGACACACTCGTAAAAGTTTCGAACAATCTTTACGCGGGTTTAGTGAATGACGAAGGCCGCGAGATGTTCAAATTGCCAGAAGTGGTGACAAAACTTGAACAAAATAAGTGGCTTGGAGATAAAACCGGACAGGGTTTTTACAAGAAAACCAAGAACGCAAAAGGTGAAACGGAAATCCTCACGCTCGATTTAAAAACACTCGAATACAAACCGAAAGCGAAAGCAAAATTTGCCACGCTTGAAACAACAAAAACGATCGACAATCTTCGCGATCGTTTCAAAGTGTTGCTCGCTGGAAAAGACAAAGCAGGAGATTTTTATCGCGATGCTTTTTTCGGATTGTTTCAGTACGTGAGTAATCGCATTCCGGAAATCAGTGATGAACTTTTCAGAATTGATGATGCTGTGAGCGGAGGTTTTGGTTGGGATCTTGGTCCGTTCGATACGTGGGATGCTGTTGGTGTTGAGAAAACTGTTCCACTCATGGAAGCAGCAGGCTACAAACCGAATCAGTGGGTGTACGACATGCTTGCATCGGGCAACAAATCTTTTTACAAAGTTGAAGGCGGTCAGAAGAAATATTACGACATCCCAAGCAAGTCGTACAAATCAATTCCCGGAAGAGAGAGCTTCATCATCCTTGAGAGCAAGAGTGAAAATGTTATCTGGAAAAATGCCGATTCCAAAATCACGGATATTGGCGATGGCGTGATCAACTTTTCATGGCATTCAAAGAGCTATACGCTTGGCAGTGCTGTAATCGAGGGTTTGAACAAGGCAATCGACACAGCCGAAAGGGATTATAAAGGCCTTGTTGTGGGCCACCAGGGCCCGGATTTCTCACTGGGGGCCAATCTGGGGCTGGTTTTCATGTATGCCATCGAGCAGGATTACGATGAAATAGACTTTATGATCAAGGCATTCCAAAATTCGGTAATGCGCCTCAGATATTCGTCCATTCCTGTCGTAGTTGCCCCGCAAGGGAGGACTTTGGGCGGGGGCTGCGAAATGACGCTTCACGCGGATATCGCCCAGGCGGCCGCGGAGACCTATATCGGACTAGTAGAAGTTGGAGTTGGACTTATCCCGGGCGGAGGAGGAACGAAAGAATTTACTAAGCGCGTTAGTGATGCAGCCGAAGAAGGAGATGTGGAGTTGAATTCACTTCAAAATGCATTCATGACGATCGCAACAGCGAAAGTTGCAACGTCTGCAGAAGAAGCGCGCGAACTCGGCATTCTGAAAAAACTTGATCGTATCTCTATGAATAAAGACAGACAAATCGCTGACGCGAAAGAAGCTGTGCTTGATTTAGTACATGCAGGATACACGATGCCGGTGCAAGCAAAGAATATTAAAGTACAAGGTCGCACGGGTCAAGCATTGTTCCTTGCTGGTCTGCAAGGCATGCGCATGGGTAACTACATTTCCGATCACGATGCAAAAGTTGCCAAGTGGATCGCGAATGTAATGTGTGGTGGTGATCTCACGTCTCCGCAGGAAGTAAGTGAGCAATACTTACTTGATCTTGAACGCGAAGCATTCTTGTCACTCACCGGTGAAAGGAAAACACTCGAGAGAATTCAAGCAATTCTTACGGGAGGTAAACCACTGAGAAACTAGTAGGCAGTAGGCAAAAGCAATATGCAAAATTCGAGTTTCAGAGAACTGACTGTTTATAAGAAAGCTTTCGCACTTGCAATGGAAATCTTTGAGTTAACAAAAGAGTTTCCAAAAGAAGAGCGATATTCTCTTATTGATCAGATCAGAAGATCTTCTCGAGCAAGTTGTAGTTGCGTTGCCGAAGCTTATCGCAAAAGAGACTATTCCGCATACTTTGTGAGTAAGTCCTCTGATGCAGATATGGAGAATAGTGAAACTCAAACATGGTTAGATTTTTCATTGGCATGTTCTTATATAACAGAGGATCAATTCAAGAACTTACTTGAGAAATCCGAGGAAGTGGGAAAGCTTTTGAATCATATGATAGAAAATCCAGATAAGTATAAAAGAAAGAAAGATAAAGAGGTTGTTGAGTGATTGCCTATTGGCATTTGCCTACTGCCTACTAATTAAAGACTAACTCGAAAAATATGGACGCATACATTGTTGCAGGTTACCGAACAGGAGTAGGTAAAGCAAAAAAAGGAGGGTTCCGCTTCGTAAGACCAGATGATCTCGCATCAGATGTAATCAAACATCTCGTGAAATCAATTCCGGGATTAGAAAATAAGATGGTCGATGACCTGATTGTCGGCAACGCGGTGCCTGAAGCCGAGCAAGGCATGCAAATCGGAAGAATGATTGCACTATTAGCATTAGGAACAGATGTTCCTGGAATGGTGGTGAATCGTTATTGCGGATCTGGTATTGAAACAATTGCCATCGCGAGCCAGCGAATCCAGGCCGGCCAGGCTGATGTGATCATTGCAGGCGGAACTGAGTCAATGTCACTTGTTCCTGTGATGGGATTTAAAACAGCTTTGAATTACACAATTGCAAAGGACACTCCTACTTACTACACCAGCATGGGATTGACCGCGGAAGAAGTTTCGAAACAGTTCAAAATTTCTCGGGAAGACCAGGATCAATTCTCGGTTGAGTCGCATCAGAAGGCAGCTGCTGCATGGAAAGCAGGAAAATTCAAAGATGAAGTTGTTCCTATCACGGTGAAGGACGTGTATGTTGATGAGAACATGAAAAAGAAAACGCGCGAGTTTGTTGTAGCCACCGATGAAGGAATTCGTGCCGACACAACTGTTGAAGGATTAGCAAAATTAAAACCAGTGTTTGCAGCAGGTGGATCGGTAACTGCAGGAAACTCTTCTCAGACTTCTGATGGAGCAGCGTTTGTTGCTGTGATGAGCGAGCGTATGGTGAAGCAATTAAATGTAAAACCAATCGCCCGCATGGTAGCATATGCAACGGCTGGAGTTGAACCGCGAATCATGGGCATTGGCCCGGTGGCTGCTATTCCGAAAGCATTGAAGAACGCAAACTTAAAACTCAACGACATCGATTTGTTCGAATTGAACGAAGCGTTCGCTGCACAATCACTTGCGGTGGTGAGAGAGTTGGGAATTGATCGCAGCAAATTGAATGTGAATGGAGGAGCGATCGCTGTAGGCCACCCGCTCGGCTCTTCGGGCGCGAGATTATCGGTTCAACTCTTTAATGAGTTGAGAAGACAGAAGAAAAAGTACGGAATGGTTACTGCTTGTGTGGGCGGAGGCCAGGGCGTAGCGGGCATCTATGAGCTTTTATAATTGAAAATAGCAATAGGCAGAAGCAATAGGCAACAAATTTTGCCTACTGATGATTGCCTACTGCCTACTTTTAAAATTAGTAATCAACATTTTAAACGATAAAAAAATGGCAACGGCAGTAGAAACAAAGAATGCAATAAAGGGAGGAGAGTTCCTTATCCGTGACGTTGAGGCGCACGAGATCTTTATCCCTGAAGAATTCAGCGAAGAGCAACGAATGATCATGCAGCAGTGCAAGGATTTTCTCAACAAAGAAGTTTATCCGAGGCTGGATGAAATTGATTCAATGAAAGATCCGAAACTCATGCCCTCAATTCTTGACAAGGCAGGTGAGCTTGGATTGTTAGGAACATCGGTCCCGCAAGAGCTTGGTGGTTTTGGAATGGACTTCAACACCACCATGCTGGTTGCTGAGGTGATAGGTGGAGGACATTCTGTTGCTGTAGGGTTATCAGCACACACAGGAATTGGAACACTTCCGATTTTGTATTACGGTAACGATGCACAGAAGAAAAAATATATTCCGAAGCTCGCAACAGGCGAATGGAAAGCTGCCTACTGTTTAACTGAACCCGATTCAGGATCAGACGCAAACAGCGGAAAGACAAAAGCAACATTAACTCCCGATGGTAAGCATTATCTGATTACTGGCCAAAAAATGTGGATCACCAACGGAGGTTTCGCTGACATCTACGTTGTGTTTGCAAAAATCGATAACGACAAAAACCTGAGTGCATTCATTGTGGAGAAAGCTTTCGGTGGCATCACGATGAATGAAGAAGAAAAGAAGATGGGTATTAAAGGATCGAGTACGCGTCAGATTTTTTTCAACGATTGTAAAGTTCCAGTAGAGAATTTATTGAGCGAGCGCGAGAACGGTTTCAAGATCGCGGTAAACATTTTGAACATTGGTCGTATCAAATTAGGTGTTGCTGCGGTTGGTGGGAGCAAAATGTGTTTGTCAACTGCGATCAAGTACGCAACTGAGCGAAAGCAGTTCGGAACCCCTATTGCAAACTTTGGGGCGATTAAACACAAGATTGCCGAGTCGGCAGTGAAAATATTTGCATCTGAGTCTGCACACTATCGTGCGGGTCAAAATATTGATGATGCGTACAATGCATTTGTTGCCAGTGGCATGGATTCCGCGAAAGCGAGATTGAAGTCACTTGAGGAATTTGCTATCGAGTGTGCAATTCTAAAAGTACACGGTTCAGAAATTTTGGATTTTGTTGTGGATGAAGGTGTGCAAATTTATGGTGGTATGGGTTTCTCAGCTGAAGGTCCGATGGATCGCGCCTACCGCGATGCACGTATCAACAGAATTTTTGAAGGAACAAACGAGATCAACCGTCTCCTCACAATCGACATGTTATTGAAGCGTGCCATGAAAGGAACACTCGATCTCATGAATCCAGCGATGGCTGTTCAGAAAGAATTGATGGCTATTCCAGATTTCGGATCAGATGATGATGGAGCATTGTTCGCAAAAGAGAAAAAAGTTTTACGCAATCTGAAGAAGGCGGGATTGATGGTTTCAGGAGCAGCGGTTCAGAAGTTTATGATGAAACTTTCTGACGAGCAGGAAATTCTGATGAACCTGGCGGACATGCTGATCGAAGGTTATGTTGCTGAGTCCGTTCTCTTGCGTGTTGAAAAAATGATCAGCCTGCGCGGTGAGAAAGCGTGTGAGATCGAAAAAGAGATGGCGATTATTTATCTGCACCATGCTGTTGAGAAGGCAACATCTGCCGGAAGAAGCGCGATCACCTCTTTTGCAGAAGGCGATGAGCAGCGCCTGATGTTAATGGGCTTAAAGCGATTCACAAAAGTTGAACCATACAACCTGAAAGAAGCGAGAAGAAAAGTTGCAAATCACGCGATTGCAAAAGGAGAATATCCTTTTTAGAACTAACTTAAGTACCAGAGCATAAGAACCCGGATTGCCATCCGGGTTTTTTGTTGACGGTAGCAAAGGTTTCTTTATTGCCCCTGTACCATCAAGAGCCTTAATTCTTCTTTCAATGCTGGGTCATTTGGGCGCCTTGCATCCAGTGTAATCTCACCTTGTTTGGAGATAATGACATAGGCTGGTGCACCCTTAATCTTAAACTCTTCTCTGAGATGGGAATCGCTGCCAATTCGATAATTGACGATGCCATCAGAGTAAAGATTGTACTTGGTAAGCATGGTTTCCCAAATCGCCTCGTCATTTTCAAGCGAGATCATTACGAAGAGAACGTGTTTTTTGTACTGTAAATTTAACTGTTTCATGTACTCTACTTCCAGCAAATAAGATTTGATCCGGCTGTCCCAAAAGCAGACGAAAAGAATTCGTTTGCCTTTACTATTGTCTTTCAACCAATTGAATTTTTCTTCAGCATTTTTGCTGCCATCGGTAACATTCAACTCATATTGGCGATAAAGATCAAATTGTTGGTTCAACGAAATTCCACTGCCCAAGTCATAAATAATTTTGTCTTCGAGTGGTGTTGTTTTTAAAATGGAAGAAGTGTTCCAAAATGATGAATCGTAGGGGATGTCCAGCAACTCATCTCTTCCAGGTTCGCGACCGGTCAATCGGTTGTTTTCTCCGTGAATAATTTCTACTGACATTAATTCAATGTGAAAAGAATTAGTGTGGTTCCCGGCAAGCAGACTTTCTCCTTCTCTTACCAGATGATAGGGATAATATTTATTCCCGTATTTTCTATAATAAGCAGTTGAACGCACAGTATTAGTCTTATCGAATTTTTCGTCCTCTGTTTTAACGAATGCGTATCGATCTGTAGTGATAAATAATGAGCCCGATGATTGGGGTAATATCTTGTAGCCCTTCGTAGTGGGGACCGAATCTTTTTTATGCCTGTAATTTATTTTGTAAACCTCCTGACCGTCATAGGTTGTAATACCATCAAACGTGAAGGTATAATTCGGCATATCAGTTTTCAGGTTGTTCGCATCTTCTGCAAAACTAAGATGTGCACTTCTGCTGGGAGTTTGATACCCTACAATATCCGACTGCAGGATATTTTCGATCCAGAGAGGCCGCTGCTCCTGAACCATTCCTTTTATATCTAGACTCCTTCGGAGGTGTGTTACACGCACACCTGCGTTTTCATTCACAGATTTTCGGGTGGTTCGATAGCCATTTTCCTTCCAAACGTCCACAGAGGCTTCTGTTAACCGCTCATAGGTTGAGTTGAATGTATTATAATGCCTGTAAAAAAATTTTTGCAAGAATGATTGGTCGTCATAATTATCACTAATACTTGCAAAAGCCTTTCGAACAATCTTCGTAGCATTGATGGCTTTGTTTGTTACGACCACGGCAGCCAACTGAACGGCAACAGGTTTGAGTTTTATGACAGAATTTTCCGGAAGAGAACGAATGAGGAGCGATTGATACCCTATGCACGTTATTTTTATGGAAAAGGTATCAGCAACAGCCAGCGAAAACTGTCCGTTCAGGTTGCTACTCGTTCCTGTCGATGTTCCAACAATCACCAACGAAGCAAAAGGAACAGGCTTTCCTGTTTCACTGTCAACAACTGTGCCTTCAATCTTTTGCTGCGCCAGTACTGTCGAGCTGATTACTAAAAGAAAAATAAACCACTTCATGTCAATTACCAGGTCAATTTAGGGTGACCAGCACCTCCTGCAAGATGGGAAATCGATAAGAAAATTCTATCCCTGGTCGCATGAATGGAAACCAGAGTATAGGTTTTCTTGAATCGATAAAGCCCCCAACAATTAACAAGAATGACCAGCAACACTGTTCATTTTTATAATAACCTGTTCAGAATGATACACCAAGGCAATCTGAAATCATCGTTTTTGAGGTGTTTAAGTGATTTTTTAAACCCGAACGATTCTTGCTAATCTTAGAAAGACATTAAAAACCCAACGGCTATGACAGCGAAATCTTCCTCAAGTTCCACACTCCTTGTTATCATTTTACTCATTATCACCTTTCCTTTTTGGATCGGAATAATCGGTGGATTATTCGGATTAATAGCTGGTGCGATTGGAGCCATGATTGGAATGATTGCAGGAGTTATTGGTGCAGTCTTCGGAGGAATTGGCTCTGTTTTTGGAATTTTTGATTGGTTCCCTACCTTCCACCTTTCAGGCTTTCGTTTCTTCATCATCGTATCAATCATCTTTGCTATTGTAATGATGAGCCGGTCTAAAAAGAAATAACCCTTAAGCTGCATGACTGAAGTAAGACGCGATTCCCTGGGGATGTCGCATGTCATTATCACCGCTGTAGCAGTAGTGACAACCTGGATCATTCATGAATTTGCGCATTGGAGTGTTGGTGAACTTTTAGGAAACAACATGGTGATGACGTTGAATACAAGTTATCCTGTTAATGCTGTGTATAGCCAACCATGGCACGAACACCTCATCAGCGCAGCAGGCCCGCTTATTACAATCCTGGAGGCAATTGTTTTTTATTTTCTGATTAAGAAAACCAATAGCAGGACTTTCTTTCCGTTTTTGTTCACATGCCTGTACATGAGAACGCTTGCAGGTGTTATGAATTTAATTAACCTGAATGATGAAGGAAGACTTAGTCAGGCGTTAGGATTGGGTACCTTTACAATTCCATTTTTAGTTTTTGGAATTCTTCTTTACCTGGCCTTCACAGTTGTCCAGGAAAAAAATTATAAAACAAAGCATATTGTCATTACCATCTTGCTGATTATGCTCTTCAGTTCAATACTGATCTTATCAGATCAAATGATGCGACTCACGATTATCAAGACATCATTATGAAATGAAATGCTTGTTGTAGAGCGATGGATTTAAAAAGTAGTTGCTGTACACCGGGTAACGTTTCACAAGCTCGAGTACAGGCTGCCTGCCTTTTGAGAAATTTATTTTGTAATAAAACTCATAGCCTTTATCAACACGCACGCTTTTCCGCAACATGTACCACTCCTTGTCGTGAGGATTCAAAACCTTAACTGTAATGTGATAGAGTCCGGGATTACCCTTAATGCGAACGAACGATTTAGGTGCTGCTGTTCGCAGCTTTCCATTGATGTAAACCTGCATCGCAGAATTCTTTTCTGTTTGAATGGAAATACCCGAAATGTATGCTGATGCGGAGTGAGCACTGGCCACGAGCATCATGAAAACCAACCACCTCATAACACTTTCCTTTATTGATGGAAATGCAACCATCATGCCAGCGTTGTCCCTCGAAAAAACAGGATTCTGACCTGATTATTAAACGAAAACAAGGAGATGGATGTTGTTCTGAAATTTTTATTAAAGACGCAATTCGGCCTTGAAACCTTTAATAAAATTCTGAAGGGCTTGTTGCCAGGTGGTTTCGGCATCCCACTTGGTTCCCAAATAGACATTCCCTGAATCTATGTGACGAACATAAAATTTGAAAACGGGTGTGTCTGCAGGAATTGTTTTTAATTGAACCGGACCGCCCAGATAGGAAACCGAAACAAAGGCACTTTCTGATTTACGCACCGGGTAACCCAATAATTCTCTTGCCATACCCGACCGCGTGTTCACAAAACACAAGACGTACAAAAATCCCTGAGTTCGCAACTCTTTATCCGACACATCATGACTGACCAATTGATTGCGAAGCGGATAAGTCTTCAACAATTCTTCCAATTCCTTATCGAGTACGGCATCATTAAATTTAGGAATCGCCAGATTATCGACTTTTAAATCATAAGCAAAATTCTCTGAGCGCTGGCCACCAATTACTTTAACCGGTAAATCTGTTTCCGGAATTTCATTGATTAGAAAATTTTTCTTTTTGTTGGATGCAAGCGCTGACCGATACACCGATGCCAACGCTTCACTGAGAGTAGGAGACTGAGTTTGCCAGGCCGATTGGTCCGCAGAGACCAAATCTTCTTTTCCATTAAAGGATGTAATGTAGATTGTGTACCCTGCCTTTGATTTTTGAATGATAAGCAGATTTGAAACCTCTCTTCTTTTGAAATATTCAGCGTATGAAAAAATAACATCTCCACCAGCCACCACGCCATCCGTTTTAAAATAGGCGATTGCGTCAATGCCTGTTCGGATTAAATTTTCGTGGGTGGATGAAATTTCTTTTTGTGTTAATAAATAACTGTACAGAACAACCGATCGCTTGCTGAGCAA
>DASTYM010000256.1:0-2347 GCA_035764995.1 Cyclobacteriaceae bacterium
AAGGCCACGCGTAAAGCAAACCGAAATATCACCAATGCCAGAAGTATTCGCGAGTCGTCCGGTTACAGCCTGGTATGGAAGTTTTACCTGCAATGAATTCTTTTTACCAACACTAAAACTCATGTCGATGTTGGCAACGTAAATAATGGGCGTAAGACTGGTTGAACCACGATAGAAACTCACCTCCATTGATCGAAGTTTAATCGGGATCTTTTTATTGTAAGGTTGATCGGGCTTCATGGCACCCATCGTGCAAAAGCCTGCATCGCTGCAACCTTGTCCGAAAATCGGATAAGCAAAACATAGAAAGGTACAAGCCAGTAACCACTTGGTCATGAGAGAGGTTCTTTACAATCCGAAAGTAATGAAAAATAAAACCCGAAGGTAAGCCTTCGGGTTTTTATCTATTCGATATCAAATATGAGATTACATTCCAAGAGATTGATTCTCGATTGATGCAAGTTCAACCAATTTTTCATATTCAGCAGGCGAGAGGTCGTTAAAGAAGTAGTGAACCGGGTTAATTAAAACACTATTCATTAATACTTCGTAGTGCAGGTGAGGTGCAGTAGAAAGTCCGGTGTCACCTACATAACCAATTAATTCTCCGCGTTTAATGTTTTGTCCCTGACGCACAGCGAAATCATGCATGTGTGCGTAACGAGTCTTGTATCCAAAACCATGGTCGATGATGATCATCTTTCCGTATCCGCTAAAGCGAACACTTACTTCTTCAATTTTACCATCGGCAGTTGCATAGATTGGAGTTCCGATTGGCGCTGCGAAGTCAATGCCCGTGTGCATTTTCTTCACTTTATAGATTGGGTGAACACGCATTCCAAAGCCGGAAGCGAGTGCGATGAGTTGTTTGTTTGCAATGGGTTGGATGGCCGGGATTGCTGCAAAGAGTTTTTCTTTCTTTTCAGCCATGGTTACTACCTCATCCTGTGATTTGGATTCGATGTATAACTTTCTCTTGAGCTTATCAGCCTTTTCCTGCAGATCGATGATAATATCTTCGTGAAGAATATCTTTTGACTTGATATCGGCATAGCGATCAACGCCACCAACACCAGCATCGCGTACAGATTTGTCGATTGGTTCCGCGCCTAATACAACTCTGTAAATGTTGTCATCACGATGCTCAAGTCCTTTTAATGTCTTATCAAGTTTGTCAACTTCTTCGTTAAGCTGAGAATAGTAATAAGTTAACTCATTCACTTCATTTCTGAGCATGAGTTCTTTTGGTGACTCAAAATAGCTCACATAGAAATAGAGGAGAATACAAGCCATGATGGATACAAGGGCAAGGAGCCCCAAGGCATTCAAAACGATATCAGTCTTTTTCGTTTTGATACGCTCGTACTTGCAGGTCTCGGTATCGTAGTAATACTTAATTCGGGCCATAAACCTGCAAATATAGTTATTTTGGCCGAAAAGCCGTAATGACCTCTTCGTTGCACTCGATAAGCGGCCCGTTAAGTAGTTCAATGCAATACGGTATAGCAGGAAAAACTGCATCCAGACACTGGCGGATGGCCTTTGGTTTTCCCGGGAGGTTGATGATTAGGGTATTATTACGGATTCCTGCCGTTTGGCGCGAAAGGATAGCGGTTGGAACATATTTAAGGCTTTCCATGCGCATAAGCTCACCAAAGCCCGGCATCATCTTTTGGCAAACGGCCTCTGTTGCCTCCGGGGTGACGTCACGTTTAGCCGGACCAGTTCCACCAGAAGTGATGATTAGGCAACACCCTTTTTGATCAGCCATTTCAACCATCTTTTTTTCAATGACATCCTGTTCATCGGGTATCACGGCATATTCGCTTTCCCACGAACTTTTCAGGTACTCCTGTAAGGTCGATACAATGGCTTTGCCGGGTAAGTCTTCATACTCTCCCTTACTGGCGCGATCGCTTACGTTGATGATTCCGATTTTTATCATGTTCTGGATGCTGGATACTAGATGCTGGATACTGGATACTGGATACTGGATACTGGTTCTTGATTTACCAGTCCAGCATCTAGAATCTAGCATCATTTTTCTTGAAGTCTAGGGTTAAGGTGCTTTGATCTTCCTTTTTTGAAAACCTGACGGCCTTTATTGATTCCTTTGCGGATTTCCTTTTGCTTTTCAACCGGAAGTTCAATGATATCCTTGCATTCGTGCGAACAACAGTTATTGAATTCTTTGGCACATGATTCACATTGAATAAACAACAGGTGGCAGCCGTCATTTTTGCAATTAGTGTGATCATCGCATGGCTTTCCGCATTGATGGCAAACACTGATGATGTCATTGGTGATGCGTTCGCCTAATCGTTCATCAAACACGAAGTTTTTACCG